>JBFIDI010000115.1:0-12961 GCA_041581405.1 Burkholderiaceae bacterium | reverse complement strand
GTCCGGACACCAGAGTCCGCTCGAACAACCCGCCGAGCTGGCCCAGGCCTTGCTGGCGCTGGTCGCATCCGTTCGCCTCACCACAACCCACGACAAGGAGACACCATGATTCGACGCCGCACCATCGTCACCGGACTGGCCGCCGCCGGCGCCAGCCTCGCCTGGCCGCTCGCACGCGCACAACAACCAGGCTTCCCCGACCGGCCGGTCCGTGTCGTCGTGCCGTTCGCGGCCGGCAACACCCTGGACAACGCCTTGCGCCAGGTCGGCGAGGTGTTCAAGGCCAACACCGGCCAGCCCATCCTGGTCGACGCCAAGCCCGGCGGCTCGGGCATCATCGCCGCGCAGACCGTGATGCAGGCCCCGCCCGACGGCTACACGCTGCTGCTGTGCAACACCAGCATGTTCACGATCAACCCGCATACCTTCTCCAGCCTGCCGTACGACCCGGACAAGCACTTCAAGCCGGTGTCCAACTTCCTCGGCGCGGCCATGGTGATGGCGGTGCATGCCGACGTGCCGGCCGGCAACGTCGCGGAGTTCGTGAAGTGGACCAAGGCCAACCCGGGCAAGGTGTCGTTCGCCTCGTTCACGGCGGGCAACTCGTCGCACTTCGCCGGCGTGATCCTGAACAAGCGCGCGGGCATCGACATGCTGCACGTGCCGTTCACCGGCACGCCGCCGGCGGTGACCGCCCTGCTCTCGGGCACGGTGAACGCCGCCTTCGTGCCGATGATGGCGGTCAAGCAACACGTGGAATCGGGCAAGCTCAAGGTGCTGGCCATCACGACGCCCACCCGTTCGAGCCACATGCCCAATCTGGCGACGTTCCGCGAGCAGGGATACCCCGACATGGACATCTTCATCTGGGCCGGCCTGGCCGCGCCGGCCGGCACGCCGGACGCCGTCATCGCCCGGCTGAACACCGAGTTCGGCAAGGCCTTGCGCAGCCAGGAGATCAAGGACAAGTGGTATCCGATCGGCTTCGAGCCGCTGGCCACCACGCCGCAGGAGTTCCAGAGTTTCTACCAGGCCGAGTCGGCCCGCTGGGCGGAGGCAGTGAAGATCTCCGGCTTCAAGGCGACGCAATAAGACATGACGATGGCCACCTCCCTCCCCTTTGCGTTGCGGCTGCCGGTGTTTGCCGCGCCGATGTTCCTGATCTCCGGCCCCGCGCTGGTGCTGGCCGCCTGCAAGGCCGGCATCATCGGCGCCTTCCCGACGCCCAACGCACGGCCGATCGGCGAACTCGATGCCTGGATGCGGCAGATCACCGAGGGCCTGGCCCGGGCCCGCGACGAACAAGGGTCTGAAACCATCGGCCCGTGGTGCGCGAACCTGGTCACGCATTCGTCCAACACCCGGCTGCCGGAAGACCTGGAGCTGATCGCGCGTTACCGACCGCCGGTGGTCGTGACCGCACTGGGCAGTCCGAAACCGGCGATCGCCGTCGTGCAGGCGTATGGCGGCAAGGTGATCGCCGACGTGACCAGCATCGCGCTGGCGCGCAAGGCGGTGGCCGCCGGCGCCGACGGCCTGGCCTGCGTGTCCAGCGGCGCGGGTGGCCATACCGGCTCTATCTCGCCGTTCGCCTTCGTCAGCGCGGTGCGGGAGTTCTTCGATGGCCATATCGTCGTCGGCGGCGGCATCAGCGATGGCTGGGGCGTGGCCGGTGCGATCGCGTCGGGCGCGGACTTCGTCTACATGGGCACACGCTTCATTCCGACCGTCGAGAGCATGGCGCCCGATGCCTACAAGCAGATGCTGGTGGACAGCACGGTCGAAGACATCCTCGTCAGCGCCGGCATCACCGGCACGCCGGCGAGCTGGCTCAAGCCCTCGTTGCGCGCCAACGGCCTGGATCCGGACAACATGCCCTCGGCGCCGTCGCGCAACTACGACAGCAACCAGACCATCGGCGCCAAGAAGTGGAAGGACGTCTGGGCGGCCGGCCAGGGTGTGGGCGCGATCAAGCAGGTCGAGTCGGTCGCCGACGTGGTGGGCCGTCTGGAGGCCGAATACCGCCAGGCCTGCCAGCGGCTGGCGGCGCGGGCACCAGACGCAGCGCCGGCAACCCGGACACACGAGCCGGAGGCACGGCGTGCGGCTTGAGGTCGTCAACACGGTGCGCTCGACGCTGGTGCCCGACGGGCATCCGTTCATGAGCGGCGTGTTCGCGCCGAACTACGTCGAATGCAACGCACGCGAGCTGACCGTGATCGGCACCGTGCCGCGCAGGCTCGACGGCGTCTATCTGCGCAACACGCAGAATCCGGTGCACCAGCCGCTGGGGCGTTACCACGCATTCGACGGCGACGGCATGCTGCACATGATGCGGTTCCACGACGGCGGCTGCGAATACCGCAACCGCTTCGTGCCGACCAAGGCCTTCGTCGAGGAGCAGGCCGCCGGCGGCGCCTTGTACGCCGGCCTGATCGACAACCCCCGCCTGGCCAAGCGCCCCGGATGGGGTGCGCGTGGCGGCCTGCGCGACAGCGCGGCCACCGACGTGATCGTGCATGCCGGCAGTGCGCTGGCCACCTTCTACCAGTGTGGCGAACCGTACCGCATGGACGCCGCCACGCTGGCGTTCAAGGGCGTGGCGCCGTGGGGCGACGCCGTCATGCCCGACGGCATCTCGGCCCATCCCAAGGTCGACCCGCGCACCGGCGAGCTGCTGTTCTTCAACTATTCCAAGCAGGCGCCCTACATGCATTTCGGCGTCGTCGATGCCAACGACACGCTGGTGCACTACGTGCCGATCCCTCTGCCCGGGCCGCGGCTGCCGCACGACATGGCGTTCACCGAACACTACGCCATCGTCAACGACTTCCCGCTGTTCTGGGACCCCGAACTGCTGGCCCAGGGCAAGCACAAGGTCGTCTACCGGCCGGAGCTCCACTCGCGATTCGGCATCGTGCCGCGCCGCGGCAAGCCTGGCGAGGTACGCTGGTTCGAGGCCAGCCCCACCTACGTGCTGCACTGGCTCAACGCCTGGGAGGAAGGCGACGAGATCGTGCTGCACGGTTTCCACCAGAAGACACCGCTGCCCACGCGCGGCAACGGCGAAGGCGGCTTCGACAACACCGGCACCACGCTCGGCCCGGAGCGGTATGGGCCGACACTGTATTGCTGGCGCTTCAACCTGCGCACCGGCACGACGACCGAGCAGCGCCTGTCCGAATTGCCGCTGGAGTTCGGCATGATCAACACCCGCCACTGGGGCCGGCCCTACCGCTACTCCTACAACATGGTGGCGCACCCCGGTTCGTTCCTGTTCGACGGCATCACGCGTTTCGACCATGTCAGCGGCGACACGCAGACCTGCATGTTCGGCGAAGGCCGGTTCGGCAGCGAGTCGCCGATGGCGCCGGCCACCGACGCGCGCAGCGAAGACGACGGTTATGTCGTGAGTTTCGTCACCGACATGAACACCCGCAGCTCGGAGTGCGTCGTGCTCGATGCCCGCGACATCGCCGCCGGACCGGTGGCGCGCATCCTGCTGCCACACCCGATCAGCAGCGGCACCCACGCCTGCTGGGCCGACGCCGGCGAGATCCGCTCGGACGCGGCAGGATTCCCCACATAGACAAGGACACGACACCATGGCGACAAGCACCTACATCCTCGGCGGCCACCAGACCGACTTCGCGAAAGCCTGGTCGCGCAACGGCCAGGACATCTCGGACATGACCCGCGAGGCCACGCTGGGCGCGCTGCAAGCGAGCGGGCTCGACGCCGGCCATATCCAGAGCATCCACGTCGGCAACGCCTTCGGCGAACTGCAGCGCCAACAGGCGCACCTGGGCGCGATGGTGGCGCAGGTCGTGCCCGAACTGTGGGGTGTGCCGGCGATGCGCCACGAAGGCGCCTGTGCCTCATCGTCGCTGGCCATCCTCACCGCGATGGCCGAGATCGAGGCCGGGCGTTACGACTGCGTGCTGGTGCTCGGTGTCGAGGAATTCAAGAACCTGCCGGGCGACCAGGCGTCGGCGAACCAGAACGCCGCGGCATGGCAAGGCCACGAAGACATCGCCTGCACCTTCATGTGGCCGGCCGCCTTCGGCCTGCTGGCCGGCGAATACGACAAACGTTACGGACTCGATCGCAAGTACCTCAACCGCATCGCCGAGCTGAACTACGGCAACGCCAGACGCAACCCGCTGGCGCAGACCCGCAAGTGGCAGTTCGACGCCGAGAGTTTCACCGACGACGACCAGGCCAACCCGGTCATCGAACCGGGCTCGCGGCGCCAGGACTGCGGCCAGATCACCGACGGCGCCTGCGCCGTGGTGCTGGCCAGCGCCGAGTTCGCGCGTGCCCACGCCCAGCGCAACGGCACGACGATGGACAGCTTGCCGCGTATTGCCGGCTGGGGCCACCGCAACGCCGGGTTGCGCCTGAAGGACAAGCTCGAGCGCAGCGCCAACGCGCCTTATGTGTTCCCGCATGTGCGACAGACCATCGAGGACGCCTGGCGCCGCGCCGGCGTGTCGGGTATCGACGCGATGGACGGCGTCGAGACCCACGACTGCTTCACGACCACCGAATACATGGCGATCGATCACCTGGGGCTGACGCCGCCAGGCCAGAGCTGGCAGGCGATCGAAGACGGCCGGATCGAACGCGGCGGCAGCTGCCCGATCAACATGAGCGGCGGCCTGATCGGCTGCGGCCACCCGGTGGGCGCCACCGGGGCCCGCATGTTGTTCGACGCGGCCCGCCAGGTCAGCGGGCAGGCCGGCGACATGCAGATCGACGGAGCGCGGCGCATCCAGACACTCAACATCGGCGGCTCCTGCGCCACCGTGGCCAGTTTCGTCGTCGCGCGCGACGCCTGATCGGCCGCTCGAACACCATGCCTCCGTCCTCCGCCCTGTCCTTCGCGCCAGACCTGGATCTGACGCGCGACGCGCTGGCCAGCAGCACGCTGAACCACGGCCTGATGGTGCTCGGCGAACGCTGGACCATGGCCGTGATGATGGGGGCGTTCACCGGCGTCAACCGCTTCGACGACTGGCAGAACCGGCTCGGCATTCCGCGTCCCACGCTGGCCAACCGGCTCAAGACGCTGGTGGCGCTGGGCCTGATGCGCCAGCGTGTCTACCAGGAACGGCCGCGTCGCATGGCCTACCACCTGACGGCGGCGGGCATGAAGCTCTACCCGCATGTGCTGATGGTCTGGTTGTGGGAGCGGCGCTGGGGCAGCCGGCGCTCGCAACTGCCCGACACCTTGTTCCACAAGACCTGCGGCCATCGCTTCGTGCCGACGCTGACCTGCGCCGCCTGCGGGGACAAGGTCGGCATCAACGACCTGCATCTCACGCTCAAGCCCAATGCGCGCCTGCTCGAGCAAGCGACCCGGGCCGGACGCGCGGCGCGGCTGGCCAGCCAGGGCGCGGCCAGCATGGGCCTGGGCCTGCGCGTGGATCGCTGGTCGCTGATGATCGTGACCGCCGTGGTGCTGGGTTGCCACTATTTCGACCAGCTGGTGCATGTGCTGGGCATCGCAAGCAGCGTGCTCGCGCGCCGGCTCAGCGGCATGGTCGAGGCCGGCCTGCTGCTCGCCCAGCCCGACACCCACGACGCCCGGCGCACCGTCTACCGGCTCACGCCCGCGAGCCGCGACCTGTTCGGCTACCTGGTGTGTTTTTCCACCTGGGCGGCGCGCGAATACCTGCACCAGCCCAGCTCGATCCGGCCGGTGCACAAGACCTGCGGCCAGCCGTTCACGCCGCAGGTGGCCTGCAGCCATTGCGGCGAAGCCGTCAAGCCCTGGGACGTCGCCATGGCGCCGCCCCCATCCGCACCACAACCCTGAGCCAGGAGCAGCACCTTGAGCACCGTCACGCACATCCGCACCCTGCACAGCGACATCGAGGCCGGCGACCACCCTTACCTGCAGGGCGCCTGGACACCGCTGCTCGAAGAGGTCGACGCCACCGACCTGACGGTGTTGTCCGGCCGCATCCCGACCGACATCGACGGGGTCTACCTGCGCAATACCCAGAACCCGGTCTACCGGTCGATCGGGCGTTACCACCCGTTCGACGGCGACGGCATGATCCACATGCTGGCCCTGCGCGACGGCCGGGCGCACTACCGCAACCGCTTCGTGCAGACCAAGGGCCTGGGCGCCGAGATCGAAGCCAACCGGCGCCTGTGGGCCGGTCTGATGGAAGACCCCGCGTTGTCGACGCGGCCGGGCTGGGGCGCCCACGGCGCGATCAAGGACGCGTCGAGCACCGACGTGGTCGTGCATGCGGGCAAGGCACTGACCGCCTATTACCAGTGCGGCGAAGGTTACCGGCTCGATCCGATGACGCTGGAGCAGCTGGGCATACCGCCCTGGTCGCCGCTGGACGGCATCTCCGCCCACATGAAGGTCGACGAGGCCAACGGCGAGCTGCTGTTCTTCAACTACTCCAAACACGCGCCCTACATGCACTACGGCGTGGTCGACCGGCACGACAAGCTGGTGCACTACGTGCCGATCCCGCTGCCGGGCCCGCGCCTGCCGCACGACATGGCGTTCACCGAGCATTTCGCCATCCTCAACGACTTTCCGCTGTTCTGGGATCCGGAGCTGCTCAAGCAGGGCAAACACGTGGTGAAGTTCCACCCCGAGCTGCGATCGCGTTTCGCCATCATTCCGCGCCGCGGCCAGGTGCAGGACATCCGCTGGTTCGAGGCTGCGCCCACCTTCGTGCTGCACTGGCTCAACGCCTACGAAGAAGGCGACGAGATCATCCTCGACGGGTATTTCGAGGAGGAACCCGAACCCAAGAACTTCGACGGCGCGCCCAAGGGTTACGAGCGCATGATGTCCTACCTGGACCAGTACAAGATGAAGACCCGGCTGCACCGCTGGCGCTTCAACCTGAAGACCGGCACGACCACCGAACAACGGCTGGACGATCGCACGCTGGAGTTCGGCATGTTCAACCAGCGGTATGCCGGAAAACCCTATCGCTACGCGTACAGCGCGGTGCAGGTGCCGGGCTGGTTCCTGTTCCACGGCTACGTCAAGCACGACCTGCAGACCGGCGAGTCCTGGGAAGTCCGGCTGCCCGAAGGCCAATTCGCCAGCGAGGCGCCGTTTGCGCCGCGTATCGACGCCAAGGACGAAGACGACGGTTACCTCGTGACCTTCATCACCAACGAGAACACCCAGGGCTCCGAGGCGCTGCTGATCGACTGCAAGCGTTTTGCCGACGGGCCGGTGTGCCGCATCGCGCTGCCGCACAAGTTGTGCAGCGGCACGCATTCCTGCTGGGCCCCCGGGGCGGACCTGCGCGACGGGCTGCTCAGCGGCAAGCCGGCATGATCAGGACCACGCTGGTCGCCGCCGCCGCGGTGGCGTGGGTCGCCTGGGTGCTGGCCCTGCTCGTGTTTCGGCGCCAGAGCGCGCTGCGCGTGGGCACGCCACGCGAGTTCGTGATGCCGGCCGCCGCCTTGGCGATCGGCCTGTGGTGGTGGTTCAGCCGCGCCGACTGGCCCGGCGATTATTTCCTGTCGATCTACATGAAGGCCGCCGTGATCAACGGCGCGCTGCTGACCCTGGTCTGGCTGATCAGCCTGGCCCGGCGCGACACCGGCATCATGGACGTCGCCTACCCGATGGCGGCGGCCGTTCCGGTGCTGGTGCTGCTGGTGAATCGCGGCAGCTGGTCGCCCCATGAGATCCTGCTCGCGGCCATGGTCGGCCTGTGGGCGGCCCGCATGTCGCTGCATATCGGGCTGCGCAACGCCGGCCACGGCGAAGACGCCCGTTACGCCGCCTGGCGCAAGCGTTTCGGCCGCCACTGGTGGTGGTGGAGCTTCTTCCAGGTGTTTGCGATGCAGGGCGTGATGATCTGGTTGTGGTCGATCGGGCTGGTGGCCGCGGTGGCCGTCGGGCCACAGCCGCTGGCATGGCAGCATGCACTGGCGCTGCTGCTGTTTGCCGTCGGGTTCGGTTTCCAGGCCATCGCCGACCTGCAGCTCGAGCGGTTCAAGCGCACACGCACCGACCGCAGCAAGGTGCTCGATACCGGCGTATGGGCCTGGTCGCGGCATCCGAACTACTTCGGCGAATCGGTCGTGTGGTGGAGTTTTGCGGCGCTGGCCCTGGTCCACCCCTGGGGTTGGCTGGCGCTGATCTGCCCGCTGTACGTGACCTGGTTCATGAGCGCCGGTTCGGCCACACCGATGCAGGAGCGTTACCTGCAGAAGTCCAAGCCGGCGTATGCCGACTACATGCGCCGCGTGCCGGTGTTCTTTCCGTGGAGCCGGCCATGACGGCGCGCCCACAGGACGACCTGCGCGGCCGCACGGCCATCGTGACCGGCGCCGGCAAGGGGCTGGGCCGCGCCTATGCGCTGCACCTGGCGCGCCTGGGCGCGCGGGTGCTGGTCAACAACCGGCGTCACGCCGGCGAGTCGGACGCCGACACCTCGGCGCAGCAGACCGTCGATGCGATCCGCGCAGCCGGCGGCACGGCCATGCCCGACTGGAGCGACGTCACCGACCCGGACAGCGGCGCGGCGATGGTGGAGCAGGCACGCCGGCACTTCGGCCGGCTCGACATCGTCGTCGCCAATGCCGGCGTCGACCGTGCCAGCCGGTTCGCCCGCCAATCGATGGCGGATTTCCGCACCGTCTTCGACACCGGTTTCTTCGGCAACCTGCACCTGGTGCACGCGGCCTGGCCGCAGCTGATCGAGCAGCGTTACGGACGCGTGGTGCTGACCACGTCGAGTGCCGGCCTGTACGGCAACCACGGCCAGGCCGCCTATTCGGCGGCCAAGTCCGCGGTCATCGGCCTGGTGCGCGCACTGGCCATCGAAGGTCGCAGCCAGGGCGTGTTCGTCAACGCGATCGCGCCTTATGGTTATTCGCAGATGACCGCGCCCTACATGACAGCCGCGATGGCCGACACCTTCGACCCGCAACGGGTCGCGCCGCTGGTGGCCTGGCTGGCCGGTGCCGGCTGCGACGTCAGCGGCGAGGTGCTGGTCTGTGGCGGGGGCGTGCTGCGCCTGGCCGGCGTCGGCGAAACCGATGCGCTGGCGCTGCCGGCCAGCGACCTGTCCGACACATTGAAGCAGCTGCATGCGATGCCGGTGCACCGCCATGCCAGCGCGACGGACTCCTTCACCCGACTGCTGGACGAACTCCCGACCGCCGCAAAGGACTCACCATGACACATGCTTACATCGCGGACGCGGTACGAACCCCGCGCGGACGCGGCAACGACAAGGGCAGCCTCAAGCCGGTCAAGCCGGCCGAGCTGCTGGCCCAGGCCCTGCGCGCACTGGCCGAACGCACGGCCGTGGACACGGCGCAGGTCAGCGACGCCGTGTTCGGCTGCGTCTCGCAGACCGGCGAACAGGGCTCGAGCGTGGGCACCGTGGCCTTGCCGCTGGCGGGATGGAACGATGCCGTGGGAGCGGTCACGATCAACCGGTATTGCGCCTCCGGCCTGTCGGCCACGCATTTCGCCGCGCTGCAGGCCCTGCACGGCGACACGCTGGCCGTCGGTGGCGGCATCGAGATGATGTCGCGTGTGCCCATGGGCAGCGACCAGGGACCGCTGACCCATGACCGCGCACTGCAGCTGCAGGCGCAACTGGTGCCGATCGGCATCGCCGCCGATGCCATCGCCACGCAACGCGGGTATACGCGTGCCAGGCTCGATGCCTATGCGGCGCAGTCGCAGCAACGCGCCGGCGCGGCGGCCGAACGCGGCATGCCGCGTTCGATGGTTGCCGTCACCGACGCCGAAGGCAACACGCTGCTCGCGCGCGACGAGAACGTGCGCCCCGGCACCACCGAACAGACGCTGGCCGCACTGCCCGCGGCCTTCGCCGAGTGGGGAGCCAAGGGCGGCGACCAGGGCTGGGACGCGTTGCTGTGCCGGCGCTACGGCCTGCCGGCCATCACGCACGTACACCATGCCGGCAACTCGCCGGCGATGGCCGATGGCGCCGCCGCGGTGCTGGTCGGTTCGCGCGCCGCGCTCGAGCGCGGCGGGCTCGTGCCGCGCGCGCGCATCCTGGGTTTCGCCGATACCGGTTCGGATCGCACGCTGGCGCTCACCGGCACGGTGGACGCGGCGCGGCTCGCATTGCAGCGTGCCGGCCTGCGGCCCGGCGACATCGACCTGTACGAGATCAACGAAGGCTTCGCGGCCATGGCCTTGCATTTCATGGACGAGATGGCGGTGCCGCACGAGCGGCTCAACGTGAGCGGTGGCGCCATCGCGATCGGCCACGCCATGGGCGCCACCGGTGCCGCCATGGTCGGCGTGATGCTCGATGCGCTGGAGGCGCGCAATGCGCGTTACGGCTGCCTGTCGATCTGCGGCGCGGCCGGGGTGGCCAGCGCCATGGTGGTGGAGCGGGTGCGTGGTTTCTGATCGGTGTTTACCCTGAATCGTCGCCGTTTTCGCTTTCTTACATGAACGCACTACCTACACTGTCGCCCATCCTCTCCGACCCGAGCACGATGCACGCCCATCTCCCTTTCCCGGACCTGTCGCCATGAGCGCCGAGCTGACGCAGGTGATCCAGCTCGCCATCAACGGCGCGGCCATCGGCGCGATCTACGCGCTGGTCGCGCTGGGCCTGGTGCTGACCTACAAGGCCACCGAGGTGCTGAACTTCGCCTATGGCGACGTGCTGATGGCCTCGAGTTTCGTCGGCTGGGGCCTGATCGTCGGCCTGGGCTGGCCGTTCTGGCTCGCGGCACTGGGCACGGTGGTGCTGGCGGCCACGCTGAGCTGGCTGCTCGATGCGCGCGTGATGCGACTGATCGTCGGCCAGCCCCAGTTCGCCGGCGTGATGCTGACGATCGCGATCGCGTTCATGCTGCGCGGCGCGGTCAGCATGGGTTTCGGCCCGGAGTCGCGCAACTACCCGACACCGTGGAGCGACCAGAAGACCGTGTTCGGCGACATCGTCGTCGCCGACCTGAGCCTGGTCATCGTCGCGGCCGCGCTGCTGGTGACGCTGGTGCTGTTCTGGTTCCTGCGCAGGACGCCGCTGGGCATTGCCATCCAGGCCGCGTCGCAGAACCAGCTGGCCGCCTATCTCAGCGGCATTCGTGTCAAGCGCGTAACCTCGCTGGTCTGGGCCATCGCCGGCGGCATCGCCGCGTTGTGCGGCCTGCTGCTGGCGCCCACCGCGCTGGTCGACATCGGCCTGTGGATCGTCGTGCTCAAGGCGCTGGCGGCCGTGGTGCTGGGCGGTTTCGGCAGCATCCCGGGCGCCATCGTCGGCGGACTGCTGCTGGGCATGATCGAACAGTTCGCCGGTGTCTACCTGCCCGACGGCTTCAAGGACGCGATGGCCTACATCGTGCTGATCGGCGTGCTCATCGTGTGGCCCCGCGGCCTGCTGGGCGAGGCCCACGGCCGGCGCGTCTGAACAGGCCGGAACCCCCATGCGATTTCCCTACGACACCTCCTACCGCGACGGCCAGGCGCTGCTGCGCTACACGCCCGGCCGCGTCGCCTACGGCCTGCTGCTGCTGGCGCTGCTGGCGGCGCCCTGGCTGCTGCCCAACTACTACGTGGGCGAACTGACCTACCTGCTGATCATGTGCATCGCCAGCCTTGGGCTGATGGTGCTGGTGGGTTATACCGGCCAGGTCTCGCTCGGGCATTCGGCCTTCATCGCCATCGGTGCCTATGCCCATGCCTGGTTCCTGTCGCAAGGCGTGCCGCTGTTCGCGTCGATGGCCCTGGCCGCCGGTGTCGCCGGCCTGGTCGGGCTGGTGATCGGCCTGCCCGCGATCCGGGTGTCGGGCTTGTACCTGGCCATGGTGACACTGGCGTTCGCGATCCTGTCCGAACACATCATCGGGCGCTGGAGCAGCGTGACCGGCGGCTACAACGGCCTGAACGTCGACAACCCGATGCTGCTGGGCTGGGACCTGTCGAAACTGCAGCCCTTCTACTACCTGTGCCTGGCCGTGCTGCTCGTCGTGATGCTGGGGCTGGTCAACCTGCTGCGGGCCAAGACCGGCCGGGCCTTCCAGGGTGTGCGCGACTCGGAGGCCGCGGCCTACAGCCTGGGCATCTGGGTCGCGGGCTACAAGGTGCTGGCCTTCGTGGTCTCGGCCATGGTCACCGGCCTGGGCGGCGCCCTGCTGGCGCACCACGTGCGTTACCTGACGCCGGAAGGGTTCGGGCTCATCATGTCGCTGGAGCTGGTGCTGATGGTCACCATCGGCGGCCTGGGTTCGTTGCGCGGCGCCATCCTGGGCGCGATGCTGATCAGCCTGCTGCCGACCTTCATCTCGCGCATCAAGCCGCTGATGCCCGACCAGATCGCCAAGCAGTTCGGCCTGGAGACCTTCGTGTTCGGCCTGGTGCTGGCCTTGTTCGTGTTGTTCGAGCCCAAGGGCCTGAACGGTCGCTGGATCAAGTTCAGGACCTTTCTGCAGACCTTCCCGCTGTACCGCAAGGACATGTTCAAGCGCGGCAAGACCTACATGAAATCGGAGCGGTACAAATGAGCCGCCGGGCCGTTCCCAAGGCGAATGGCGCCGCAGCGCGCAGCGCGGAGGACCATCCTGAAATGAGCCGCCGGGCCGTTCCCAAGGCGAATGGTGCCGCAGCGCGCAGCGCGGAGGACCATCCTGAAATGAGCCCGCTGGACGCATGCAGAGCGCGTGGACCTGCAGCATGGAGGGCAATCCCGTGAGCGTGTTCCAGGTACACGACGTGTCGCTGCGCTTCGGTGGCGTGCAGGCCATCGGCAACGTCAGCTTCGAGGTCGAGCAGGGCGAGGTGTTCGCGATCATCGGCCCCAACGGCGCGGGCAAGACCTCGATGCTCAACGTCATCACGCGGGTGTTCGACCCGACCGCGGGCAGCGTGTGTTTCGAGGGCCGCGACATCACGCAGCTGGCGCGCCACCAGGTGGTGCACCACGGCATCGGCCGCACCTTCCAGAACATCGAATTGTTCGAGGGC
>JBFIDI010000114.1:0-12969 GCA_041581405.1 Burkholderiaceae bacterium | reverse complement strand
GATTCGATGGGCATCAACTACCTCGTTTGTCGCTTTGCATTTGGTGATCTCACGCACAAGGAATCCATGCGCTCGGTTGAGCTTTTTGCTTCCCATGTATCCGAAGGCTTTTCGGCTTCCGTTGCAGCTTGAACGTGAGCGACCCATCGGAAAAGCTGCTGGGTAGTCTGCTGCCACCGACAACGGTGGTGGCAGTCCCTACCGGACGGCTGGCATTCAGGTGCTCGGCCGACACACCTGCAGGTGCTTCTGCCCTCATGCTCCATGGCCTCGGCTCCAGCTCGGCCGGCTACCGGGCCCAACTCCATGGCTTGGCGGGCGAGCGCAGGATCATCGCCTGGAATGCGCCTGGCTTTGGGGCGAGCACGCGTCTTGCCGTCGCACGTCCCGGCTTGGCGGCCTATGTTGATTCGGCAATCGCGCTGCTCGACGCCCTGGGCGAAGATCGCGTCGACGTCATGGGTAGCTCATGGGGCGCCATGATCGCCGCCGGCCTGGCCGCCCTGCACCCCGATCGGGTCCGCTCCCTGGTGCTGGCCGCACCGACAACCGGCTACTTCGGGCTGCCAGAGGTCGAGAAGCGCAATCAGATCACGGCAAGAGTCAATGCCTTGCATTCGCCGGACACCGACGCGAAGGTTCAGCGATTTCTGGGCCCCGCCCCGACGCCGCTCACCATTCAACGCTTCCTGGAACTCCGGGCAGACACGACACCCGAAGGCTTCGCACAAGCGACCGAAGCGCTGTATCAGACTGATGTGATGGGCCTGTACGCCAGAATTTCAACGCCCACATTGATTCTGGCGGGCAGCGCCGACCGCGTGGTATCCGTTGAGAAAACGCGCGAAATTGCCGCAACGATTCAACGCTCCAGGCTCGAGTTTCTCCATTGCGGTCACATTCTGAAGATCGAGCAGCCCGCAGAGGTGAACCGCCTGGTCAGCGCCTTCTGGCAGTCGACAGGATCCCCCGCATGACGCCTCGTATCCATCGGCAATTTGCGCAGGAACGCGTGCACCGGGATCTGGATTTCACGCAGGCTGTTGCGACGGAAATGACGCTCCTCGGACTGAGCCGTGCGTTCATCGTCACGTCGCCCTCAGTCGCGCGAGACGGAGGCCCCGCCTCGGTGCTGCGGCAGCATCTCCGCGATCAATGCGTTGGTATCTATGATGGCTGTCGCGCGCATTCTCCGCGTGAATGCGGCCTGGCAGCGGCACATGGTTTCCGCGAAGCCGGGGCCGACGTGTTTGTCGCGATCGGTGGCGGCTCTGTCATCGATACCGCGAAGCTTGCACAACTGTGTCTGTGGCGTGACATCACCACATCCGCGCAACTCGATGCGAATCGCCGCGAATCCGACCTCGATGCAAGTGTTGTTCATCCCCACCGAGCAGGTCTGCCTCGCACCATCGCGATACCCACCACGTTCTCGGCTGCGGAGTTCACCTATTTCGCAGGAATCAAGAACGAGGAGCGGGGATTCAAGGAGTCATTTGCGGCATGGCATCTCATTCCGCGCACGGTCGTTCTCGACCCGGCTGCCGCCGCTCAGACGCCTGTGGATATCCTGCTGGCAACGGGCTTCAAGGCACTCGATCACGCAATCGAGGCACATCTTTCCGTTCTGGCTGAGCCGGTGTATGGCCCCATGCGGGTCCATGCAGTGCACAAGCTGTTGAGCGGAATGGATGCGCTGTACCTGGACCCGTCATCGCTTTCCGCGCGAAGTGACTGCCAGGCAGGCATGTGGGCGTCCATGGTCGGGAGCATGGGTTTCGGCGTCGGCGGTGTGAGCCACACCCTTGGCGCCATTCTGGGGGGGCATGCAGGAGTCTCCCACGGCACGACCTCCTGCATCACCTTGCCTGCCGTGCTGGATCAGTTGTTCGTCGATGACCCCAGGCTTCAGGAACTGCATCCCCGGCGCACAGGTCAGCCCGACGCGACTCTTTCACAGATCCTGCGCCGGAACGCGCGGCGTTATGGCTTGCCAACCACCCTGACGGAAGTGGGCGTGTCCCGCTCCGATTTCGAAGCGATCACCGACAAGGTCATGCGTGACAAGCCGGCATTCCAGCGCCACTTCAAGGAGCCTTTGACGCGTTCACACGTGCTCGAGATCGTCAACACATGCATATGAAAAGGAGGAGACCCCTATGCACCTGAACCGCCGAACCGCAATTTCATGGATATGCGCAACCACTGTGTCCGCGCATGCGGCGAACCGCACCTGGCCCGAGCGCACCATCACGATGATTGTTCCTGGTGCCCCGGGCAGCACCCCGGATCGACTGACGCGATTGATTGCCGAGCGACTCTCGCGTTCGCTGGGCGCCACGATCGTTGTAGACAACAAACCGGGGGCGGCAACGCGCGTTGGCGCAGAGTATGTATCCCGCGCACCCGCTGACGGATACACACTGCTCGCGACCTACACCACGCACACGATGGCTCGCGTTCTTTATCCTGAAACCAAGTTCGACCCGATCGCTGACTTCCAACCCGTCACGACCTTCGCGACGCCGGAAATTACCTTTGTCGTGGCGGGTGACTCACCGCATGCATCTCTGGCTGAACTGCTTGCGGCAGCAAGAAGCAACAAGTCGCCGCTGCGGTTTGCCAACTTCGGAACCGGTTCGAGCTGGCATTATTTCGGCCTTGAGATGGGCAAGATCTCCGGCACGCCCGTGGTATCCGTTCCATACAAAGGTGAGTCGGCTCAACTTGCAGATGTTGTCGGTGGTCATATCGAGTCGAGCTTTTGCTCCGTAGGTACGGCGCTTCCGTTGATCCGTTCGGGAAAGCTGAAGGCGCTGGGTGTCGTATCCACCACGCGTTCCAAGCAACTTCCCGAGGTTCCGACATTTTCCGAACAAGGGTTTCCGGGCATTTCCTCGCCGGGATGGATCGGATTGCTCGCGCCAGCAAAGACGCCTGCAGACGTTGTGGCCCTGCTCTCCACGCACATCGCCACCATTCTGGCCGACCCCGTAATCGTCGCAGAGCTGCGTCCACAAGGACTGGAACCGCTGGCATTGAGTCGAAGCGACTTCAAGGCCCAAATGGTCGACGACGTCGCCCGATGGCATCGACTGTCCAAAGAATTTCCCAACTGACCCACAACCCCAATAGGAGACAACCATGAAATTGCTCAAAGCGCTGTTGTTCGCAATGGCCTCGATCACCGCCCTCAACACATCCGCGCAGCAGTGGCCAGACAAGACCGTGCGTATCGTGATCCCGAGTCCGCCAGGCGGTAGCCCGGATCGCGTGACGCGTGTGATAGCCGACCAATTGAGCAAGATGTGGAAGCAGGCAGTGGTCGTGGAAAACAAACCCGGCGCGAGCACGCGTTTGGCGGCGGAGTACGTCGCGGACGCACCCGCGGATGGCTACACCTTGCTGTCCACGTTCGGTACGCATACGATGGTCAAAACCCTCTTCCCCGACACCAAATACGATCCGATTGCGTCCTTCGCCGCCATAACCCCGTTTGTCGGTACGGAAGTGGTCTATGTTGTCAATGCGGACTCTCCTTACAAGACACTGAAGGAACTGACGGACGCCTACAAGAAGTCAGGCCAACCCTTGCCTTACGCACACTTTGGAACTGGCTCGAGTTTTCACCTGCATGGGTTGATGCTGGGTCGCCACGCTGGTATCCAGATGCTCCCCGTGCCTTACAAGGGGGAAGCACCACAACTCAACGACGTGCTGGGCAAGCAGATCGAGTCGAGTTTCAATTCTGTCGGCACAGCGGCGCCACATGTCAAGGCCGGAAAAATTCGTGCACTGGCCACGATTGCCCCAACCCGCTCGACCGTACTCCCTGATGTACCGACGTTCGAAGAGCTGGGCTACACGGGCATGAACAGCGGCGGCTGGTTCGGCCTGCTGGCTCCAAGCAAGGTCGACAAGAAGATCATCGACAAGATCAGTGCAGACGTGGGGACAATCCTCAGGGACCCAGCCATCGCCCAGTCGTTCCAGCAGCAAGGCATGCAACCCATGCCTCTGACATCGGAGACATTCCAACGTCAAATGACCATGGAAGTTCCCAAGTGGCGAGATCTGATTCAGGAATTCAATGTCAAACCGCAGTGATCCGACGGCAGGCAGCTACTTCTACGAACCACGCCGTGGTCATGGGCTGCCGCATTCACCGTTCAAGGCCATCGTTTCCCCCCGACCCATAGCGTGGATCTCGACTATCGACGCCGCAGGCCGCTCCAACCTGGCGCCCTACAGCTTCTTCAATGCGATATGCGAGAGCCCGCCGCTGCTGGCGTTCTCGAGTGCCGGTATCAAAGACACGGTTCGCAACATCCAGGATACGGGGGAATTCGTTGTCAACATGGTTTCCAGGCCGCTCGCCGACCAGATGAACAGAACCTCCTCTTCGTTGTCCGCTGATCAAAGCGAGTTCGATCTGGCCGGTCTGATGGCTGCACCGAGTCGCCTGGTGAAGGCGCCCCGGGTAGCCGACGCACCGGCGTCATTCGAATGCAAGTTGATCAACCTGCAGGAACTGTGCGATTCTGCCGGTGACAAGGTCGGCTGGCATCTGGTGATGGGAGAGGTCATTGGCGTGCACATTGCCAATACCTTCCTCAAGGACGGCCTATACGACACGGCGGGAGCACAGGCGCTCGCGCGGTGCGGATACCGGGGTGACTACGCCACCGTCGAGACCACCTTCGAGATGATCCGGCCTGGCTGACCTGGTCAGCATCGCATGGTTGCCAACAGCCGGATGGCAACCCCGTCGCTTTCCCGAAGCCAACTTTTCCCGAACCCCACTTTTCGCGAGCGCAATGAACACACAAAGCACCACGCCTGAATACCGACTGGCCGAGTTTGCAGCGAAACTTCAACTGGAGCACGTACCAAGCCAAGTCGTGCGAAGAGCCGAAGACCTGTTCCTCGACTGGTTCGCCAGCACGCTGGCAGGCAAAGGCTCACGCCCGGTCGAGGCGATCACGGATGTCGTTCTGGCTCAGTTCGGGCAACAGGGAGCGAGCGAAATCCCGACCCGTCGCGTCAAGTCCAGCGCCATGGCCGCGGCGATGATCAATGCCGCTGCGTCGCATGTTGCCGAACAAGATGATGTACACAATGGTTCGGTTTTTCATCCAGGCGCTGTCGTGTTTCCGGTCGCTCTGGCACTCGCACAGGATCTTCGCAAGTCTGGGGCTGAACTGCTTCAAGCGGCCATTGCGGGGTACGAGACAGGCATTCGAGTCGGAGAGTTCCTTGGACGATCCCACTACAAGACATTTCACACCACCGGAACCGCGGGATCCGTTGCTGCCGCGGTGACCGCTGGCCGCCTGCTCGATCTGTCAACGGAGTCCATGCTCGATGCGATTGGTTCGGGAGGCACCCAGTCCGCGGGTCTGTGGGAATTCCTCAAGGATGCGGCGGACTCCAAGCAACTGCATACCGCACACGCTGCGGCGACCGGGACTTTCGCCGCACTGCTAGCCGAACGCGGCTTCACGGGCGCACGGCGCATTCTCACGGGTCGACAAGGCATGGCTGCCGGCATGTCCACAGATGCCGACTCCGAAAAGCTCACGAACGATCTGGGAAGCCGATGGGCACTCGCAGAGACGTCGTTCAAGTTCCACGCGTCGTGTCGCCACACCCATCCTGCCGCGGATGCGTTGCAGCAGGTTCTTGCCAATGACGCCGTCGACCCCGAGGAGATTGCCGGCGTCACGGCCCAGGTACATCAAGGCGCCATCGATGTTCTTGGCGCGGTTGACGAACCCACCACCGTGCACCAATCGAAATTCTCGATGGGGACGGTACTTGGCCTCATTGCCGTCAAAGGCCGCGCGAGCCTGGATGCGTTCGACGATTTCTACCTGGATCCGGCTGTCGTAGCCTTCCGTCGCAAGGTAACAATGGCATTGGACCCCGAAGTGGATGCAGCGTATCCCGGCCAATGGATTGGCAAGGTAACGGTGCTGACACATGACGGCAGAACACTGACAGGGCGCGTCGACGAACCCAAAGGCGACCCAGGCAACACGCTGTCGCGGGCCGAAATAGAACTGAAGGCACAACAACTGGCACGTTATCGGCAAGGCGCAACGGAAAGCGAGTTGGACAGTGTCATTTCGTTCGCGTGGAATCTGCAATCCATACCGGAAGTGGGGCAAATACTGAAATAGATCAGCACGTCCGCGCCCCCGTAACCAGCATGTGAACGACGGCCCCACCCATGAAGTTCCGCTGCTAGTTCCGACAGTAGCCGGCACGCAACCCGCCTTGGCTGCAAGATGGAGCTGAAGTGATGACGAAAGCAAAGGGTCCAGCGTACGCCTGACCATGGTGGGCGAATGGGGCACGGCCAACCTCCACAGCATCTGGGGCTGGATATCGACCCGTATGCGATGGTGTTCGGAGCCGCTGTCCAGATTCACGATCAAGACCAGCAGTGCCTGCCGCATTAGTCTTGAACGGGTCGGAACGGGCGAGGCCGATCCCGCGAGTGCGACTCCGACTCACAGGGGCGCGCGCTGGGATGGATCCTGTTTCGAGCACGAGAACCCGAGCGCGACCCTGCGCCCCTGCGCCCCGCCATCGACAGCGATTGCAACGCCGTATTCAACTGTTGACTCAAGTCAACCGCTTTTCTGAATCCGTTCGACCTTGTGCATGCGCACGGTCGATTGGCCGCGACCTGCCGACTGCGCGGGCCACCGTACGGCGCGCCTGCAACACCACGGGAACATCCACCATGCGGCCATCGACCTGCACCGCCGCGCCGCCGGATGTGGCGTCGGCCTGCAGCACCTGGTGTGCCCATGCGAGTTCTCGCGCGCTGGGCATGAACGCCACGTGCGTCGGTTCCACCTGCGACGGGTGGATGCACAACTTGCCGCCGAAGCCCATTCGCATGGCGCGCAACACATCGGCCTGGAGCCGCATGGCATCGTCCAGCGCCACAGTCACGCCATCCACTGCCGATGCCAGCCCATGAAGGCGGGTGGCCATGCAGACGGTGAAACGCAGCGGGGCCAGCTCGGACTCGTCCTCGTCGCAGACGATGCCGGTGTCGGCCATGAAGTCGATATGGCCGACGACCAGGCGCAACACGCCCACGGCAGACGCCAGCGCCGACAAGGCGGCGTAACCGGTGGCACTCTCGATCAACGGAAGAATGGCGACTCCAGCGCAGGTGGCGTGCACCTGCTCCAGCGACTGCCGGGACGCCGCCTTCGACACCATGATCGCGTCAGGCGATTGCGGTAGTCCAGCGAGCCACAGCAGGTCGTCGCGGCCTGCGTCGGTTCCGTGTTCGTTGATGCGCACGACCAGGGGCACGTCCAGCGACTGCAGAGCCATCCATTGCGCCCGGACGGACGCGCGCGCGACGGCTTTTTCCGTTGCCGGAACGCTGTCTTCCAGGTCCAGCACGATGGCGTCGGCGCCACTGGCCGCCGCCTTGGCGAAGCGCTCCGGCCGATTGCCGGGTACGAACAGCAGGGACCGCGCGTGCGCGACGCGCTCCTGTCGTGCGCCGGTCATCGATCGTCGCCGTTCACACCACCCCTTGCGCACGCATGTGCGCGATCTCCTGCGTCGTCCAACCCAGTTCCTGAAGGACGGCATCGGTATGCTGACCCAGCGCGGGCACCGGATCCATCCGAGCGGGCTGCGCATCATCCACGTGTGTACCGGGCGGCCACAAGGCAGGCACCTTTCCGGCGGGTGTGTCCACGCTGGACCAGCGGGCACGGGCTGCAAGTTGCGGGTGCTGCCAGACGCCGTGCATGTCGTTCACGTGCGCATTGGCGATCTGCGCGGTGTCCAGCCGCGCGATGACCGCTTCGGCCGTCAATGCGGCGAAGGCCTGCACGATCAGCGCATGCAGTGCCTCGCGTGCCGCGACGCGCCGGGAATTGGTGGCAAAGCGCTCATCGCCCGCAAGCGCCGGCTGCAACAAGACCTTGTCGCAGAACAACTTCCATTCGCGCTCGTTCTGTACGCCGAGCATCACGGACTTCCCGTCCCCGGCCGGAAACGGGCCGTACGGATAAATCGTGGCATGCGCGGAGCCGCTGCGCCCCGGCGGCTGCGCGCCTTCGAACGCGTAATACATCGGGAAACCCATCCACTCCACCATGCTCTCGAGCATCGACACATCGATGCGACAGCCCTTGCCGGTCCGGCCACGCTGCAGCAGCGCCGCAAGAATGCGGGAATAGGCCACCATGCCGGCCGCGATGTCGGCGATCGAACACCCCGCCTTGGAGGGACTCTCGGGCGTACCGGTCACCGACAGGAAACCGGACTCGCTCTGGATCAACAGGTCGTAGGCCTTCTTGTCGCGGTACGGCCCCGGGCGCAGCGCATCGTCGCCATAACCCGAGATGTCGCACACGATGAGGCGCGGGTTGTGTGCCTGCAGGGCGTCGAAGGACAAGCCGAGCCGGGCTGCCGCACCAGGCGCGAGGTTCTGTACCAGCACGTCGGCCTGCGCCAGCAGGCGCTGCAATACCGGCTGCGCCTGCGCATGTTTCACGTCCATGGCCAGGCTCTCCTTGGAGCGGTTGGTCCAGACGAAGTGCGAAGACAGGCCACGCACACGCTCATCGTAGCCGCGCGCGAAATCGCCGCTGCCCGGACGTTCGATCTTGATGACGCGCGCGCCCAGATCGGCCAACTGGCGCGTGCAATACGGTGCCGCAATGGCGTGCTCCAGCGTGATGACGGTGATACCTTCCAACGGTCGCATGGTGGCGTCCTCAGAACGAGCGCGGCAGGCCGAGCTTGCGCTCGGCCACGAACGACAGGATCATGTTGGTCGAGATCGGCGCCACCTGGTACAGCCGTGTCTCGCGAAACTTGCGCTCGATGTCGTACTCGCAGGCAAAACCGAAGCCGCCGTGCGTCTGCAGGCAGGCGTTGGCAGCCTCCCAACTTGCCTTGGCCGCCAGGTACTTGGCCATGTTGGCCTCGGCGCCCGCATCCTGGCGCGCGTCGATCCGGGCACAGGCGTGCCAGCGCATCAGGTTGGCGGCGGCGAGTTCGACGAAGGCCTCGGCCAGCGGAAACTGAATGCCCTGGTTCTGCCCGATCGGGCGACCGAACACCTGCCGCTCCCGTGCATATTTCGTTGCGCGGTCCAGGAACCAGTAGCCGTCGCCGATACATTCGGCGGCGATCAGCGTGCGCTCGGCATTGAGGCCCTCGAAGATCACCTTCAGTCCCTTGCCCTCCTCGCCCAGCAAGGCATCCTCGGGCAACTCGAGGTTGTCGAAGAACAGTTCGTTCGTCTCATGGTTGACCATGTTGAGGATTGGCTGCACCGTCAGGCCATTGCCGACGGCCGCGCGCAGATCGACGATGAAGCAACTCAGCCCATCGCTCTTTTTCTGCACCTCTGTCAGCGGCGTGGTACGCGCGAGCAGGATCAGCAGGTCGCTGTGCTGCACACGGGAAATCCACACCTTCTGGCCGTTGATGACCCAGCGCCCGTCCCGCCTGACGGCGGTGGTCTTGAGCCGGGTGGTGTCGCTGCCGGTGGTCGGCTCCGTCACCCCCATCGATTGCACCCGCAACTCGCCGGTGGCAATGTGCGGCAGGTACCGCTGCTTTTGCTCCGGCGAGCCGCTGAACACGATGGTGTTCATCACATACATCTGCCCGTGGCAGGCGCCGGAATTGCCGCCCGATCGGTTGATCTCCTCCATGATCACCGACGCCTCGGCCATCGACAGGCCGGGACCGCCGAAATCCTGCGGGATCAGGGCGGCAAGCCAGCCGGCCTTGGTCAGTGCGTCGACGAAAGCTTCAGGGTATGCGCGCTGTTCGTCGATCTGGCGGAAATAACTATCCGGAAACTGGGCGCACAAGGCACGCACTGCGTCACGGATTTCCTGGTGTTCGTTGTCTTGAGGGTGCATAGGTAATCGATCGGTGTCACGAAACAGGGTTGGACGATCCGGCCACAAGCGTCGCTGTGGCCTCCATGGCCAGGTGGCCATCCGGGCCGCGGGCCCACAGACTGGCCGTGTCGCCATCGACGCGGCCGCATACCTCGAACGGCGCAGTGTCGAGCAATGGGCTGACCGCCTTGAACGCGAAGGAAGCCACGAAAGCACCCGGGCGTTGGCGCCGAAGCTGCTCGACCAGCAAGGTAGCGATCAGGGGGCCATGCACGACCAGTCCGGAATATCCTTCCTGCTGCGTCGCGTACGGCCGGTCGTAATGGATCCGGTGCCCGTTGAAGGTAAGGGCCGAGTAGCGAAACAGCAGCACCGGATCGGGCACGATGCGGCGGCTGAACTGCTCGTCGGTGCGCGCCGCAATCGCGGCCGGCGCGGAATCGGGCCGCGCAGCACCCCGATAGACGATGTCGTGTTCTTCGCTGATGGCCAGCCCCCGACCATCGGCAATCTCATGCTGAACCTGCACGAACACCAGTTCGCCGGTGCGCCCCTGCTTGCGGGTCACACGGGCAATCCGGCTGTTGCGCCTGAGCGCATCGCCGACCCGCAATGCATGGTGAAACACCAGCCGACTGCCGGCCCACATCCTGCGCGGCAGTGCCACGGGTGGCAGGAAGCCACCACGCGCGGGGTGCCCGTCCGGCCCGACGCCGGACAGCGGCGACAACGACAGGAAGTACAGCCAATGCCAGCAAGGCGGCACGGCATCGCCCGGCTGCAGTGTCGGCGCATCGTCTTCGAGTGTGAGCGCCAGCGCCCGCAGCGGGACCAGCGTGACCAGGTCATCGCTGGTTTCGGTCCTGCCGACCCACTGTTCGAGGGCTTCATCGTTCATCGTGCCTTTCCGTCCGACCCCGGATGCAGGGCCTGTTCGATGTCGTCAATCGTAGTTTGTTATTGCAGTGCAAGTGAAATAGAATTTTTGCATTCCACAATCACACCGCGCAATCGCAGCCGTTCCATGGACATCAAGCAACTCCGCGCACTCGTCGCCATTGCCGAGACCGGCAACATGACCCGTGCCGCGCAATTGCTGAACCGGGTGCAACCAGCGTTGTCCCGCCAACTGAGCCTGCTGGAAGACGACGTGGGCATGCCGTTGTTCGTGCGCGAACGCCATGGCATGGCCCTGACCGATGCGGGCAAGACCCTGCTGGCGTATGCCCGGCGCGCGCTACTCGAACTCGACCGCGGTCGTGCCGAACTCACGGGTTCGGTCGAGGACATCGCCGGAATAGCCACCATCGGCCTGTTGCCGAGCACCAGCGAGTTGCTCGCTGGTGCGCTGGTGGCCGCGGTGGCGCAGGCACATCCACGCATCCGCGTGCGGCTGGCCATGGGTTATGCCGGCGATCTCCAGCAGTGGTTGCACGATGGCGAAATCGATGCGGCCATCTTGTACGGGGTCGAACACGCGTCGCAGTTGCAGGTCCGACCCTTGCTCGTCGAACCGCTGTGGGTGGTTGGCCCACGTTCGGCCCGGCTGAGTCCGCGCCGGCCGGTCGCGCTGGCGCAACTGGCGTTCTGGCCCATGATTCTCCCCAATGGGCCTCACGGCATTCGCGCCATGATGGATCACGCGTGCGCCATCGCCAGAGTGGATCTGGATGTGCGTGTGGAGACCAACGCCATGGCCCTGCAAAAGGCCCTGGTACTGTCCGGCCACGGTTACAGCATCCTGCCGCCAATATCCTTTACCGCCGAACTGGCTGCAAAAAGGCTGAGTGCTGCGCCGCTGAAGGACCCCGAACTGACACGCGGTATCGCCCTGGCCATGCCCGCAAATCGCGTCGTCGCGCCCCACGTAAGGCAAACCGTCGAGTTGTTGGTGAAGTGTGCGCATTCAGCGGTACATGCAGGCGCCTGGCCGTATGCGCAATGGATCGAGGCATGACCTCGTCCACGGGGATGTCCGAATTCTTGTGTTTGAGGACCAGGGAGACTTGACCACGGCGGCGGGGGCGCTTGCGACGAACGACCGGTGCGGTGGGCCAGTTGGAGCCACGTCTGTCGCGGCCACCTTCGTCAAACGACCGTCGCAGAGGATCGCAAATGGGTTCATCGCATCTTTCCAGTTGTGGGTCGTTTTGCCCCAGTCGGCCGTGATGTTGCGCAGCGCCAGCCCGATCAGCTTGTTGGCGGCATCGTCACCGGGACGGTGCCCTCGTGTCTTGATGATCTTTCGCAGCCGCGCAGACCAAGGCCGCCTGGGCCGACGAAGGCGCCATGGCGCAGTTCGGGTCTTTCACCGGGTTGCGGCCTGCTGAACGGATGGCGCCGCGCTGGCCGAAGGTCGACGGAATCGCCAACAAACGCCAATGGACCGCAATCAAGTGGCTGGCGTCGAGCAAGGTCCCAAGGCTGAGGCCGGCGTATGCACGCCCGATGCTGCAGCGGCAGCCATGGCCACGCCGACAGAACAGAAGGCCAGCAGCTTTCTTGCGAACGCGCACGTCTGGCTGCTTCGTGGCACTGCGAAAGCCTGGAAAACCGACGCGCACATCAGGAAAATGCCGGGCAACCACTCGGCCAACGCGCTGGAGTTCGGTCCCGAAACCCTTGCCAAGTACGGCATCGCCAGGCGAGCCGCCGGCCAACGAACGGTACCCATCCCTAGCACGTGGCGCAACAGCCAGGCTACGTCGACGTCCAGATGGTGTTTCGGATTGACGGTGCGTTAATGCCTGCCGACTATCGCAAGCCCGCGGTGACACTCAAAGAGTAGCCAATGACGGATTTCACGTGCGGATTTCAGTGTGAAATCCGTGTGAATCGAACGCCAATGAACGCCGATTTCCGGAGGTTCGAACGATCCAACGCCAATGAGTTTTCATTGGCGTTGGTGTTCTTGTGTGGTGGAGCTGGGGTCAACTGAATGTCGCCCGGAAAGCCGCATGGATACTGGCTCCGGGTATTTTAGGTCTGCGCCTGTTCCCCCGTTTGTTCCCCCGCCCTGCGCCCGCTGCCCACTCGCCGCCCTGGTAGACGTCGATCGGCGACG
>JBFIDI010000113.1:0-13062 GCA_041581405.1 Burkholderiaceae bacterium | reverse complement strand
GCGGCCAACGATCGACCTGTTCGACAAGCGGCACGACGCGGAGGTGCGTTCAGGCTACGGCATGACGGAAATGGGCCCGCTGGGTTCCGTCAGCAGTTTGTCGCCGGAGACCGAAGACCTGACCGGCGAAGCGTTGCTCGACCTGCGTCAGACCCAGGGCCGACCGCCATTCCTGGTCGAGTACCGCGTTCGCGACGATGATGCGAACACGCTGCCGCGCGACGGAAAAAGCGTCGGGCACCTGCAGACCCGCGGGCCCTGCATCATCAACGCCTATTACGGCAATCCCAAGAACAGCGCACTGGACGCCGACGGCTTTTTCGACACCGGTGACATCGCCATGATCGCGCCCACCGGCTACGTGCGCATGACCGATCGTGCCAAGGACCTGGTCAAGTCCGGCGGCGAATGGATCTCGTCGATCGACCTCGAGCACCATGTGATGACACATCCCGACGTGCTCGAAGCCGCGGTGATCGGCGCGACCCACCCCAAGTGGGACGAACGACCGTTGCTCATCGTCGTGGTCAAGCCATCGCGAAAACTGGACAAGGCCAGCATCGAAGCGCACCTGCAAGGCCGCGTCGCGAAATGGTGGATACCTGACGATGTGATCTTTGTGAAGGAGATCCCGCACACCGCCACCGGCAAGATGCACAAGCTGGCGCTGCGGCAGCAGTACAGGGATCATCTGCTCAAGCAACTCGATGGAGCCGTGCAGTGAACGACGTAGTGAACGATCCGGCGCTGTCGGCGGCCCGCGGGCACTTGCTGCAGGCCCAGCGTGAAGCCGCCACCATCCCGGGGCTCGCTGCGGGCCTGCCGCTGCGCCATATCCGTCGCGTGGGCATCGTCGGAGCCGGCACCATGGGGGGCGGCATTGCGATGAACTTTGCCAACGCCGGGTTGCCGACCGTCGTTCTTGAAACCTCCCAGGAGGCGCTCGACCGGGGTCTTGGACTGGTGCGCCGCAATTACGAGGCCAGCGCCGCCAAGGGGCGCATCACCACCGCGCAGGTGCAAGAACGCATGGCGCTGCTGCACGGAACGCTGGAGCAGTCGCAACTGGCCGACTGCGACCTGGTGATCGAGGCGGTATTCGAGAACCTGGACGTCAAGCTGCAGGTCTGCGCGATGCTGGGCCGGGTGTGCAAGCCCGGGGCGATCATTGCGTCGAACACATCCACGCTGGACGTGGACGTATTGGCCGAGGCCACCGGACGGCCTGCCGACGTGCTGGGCATGCATTTCTTCAGCCCGGCCAACGTGATGCGCCTGCTGGAGGTGGTTCGTGGAGCCGCGACGGCACCTGAAGTGCTGGCCACGGTGATGGACCTTGCCGGCACCATCGGCAAGGTGGCGGTGGTGTCGGGCGTGTGTTACGGCTTCATCGGCAATCGCATGCTGGAGTGTTATCTGCGCGAGGCAGACTTTCTGCTGCTGGAAGGCGCCAGCCCGCAGCAGATTGACAACGCCATCGAATCGCTGGGACTGGCCATGGGCCCGTGCCGCATGCTCGACATGACTGGTACCGATGTGGCCGCGATGGTCGTCACCGAGCGCGGGAAGGCCGGCGGCCTGCCGGACGACCCGTCTTATCGGGCCGTGGTGCGGCGCTTGTCCGAACTCGGCCGCAAGGGCCAGAAGGCGGGGATGGGCTACTACCGCTACGAAGGCCGCACGCCCGTGCCCGACGCGGCGGTGGCGGACATGTGCGCCGAGCTGGCGCGCACGTTCGGCATCACGCAGCGCCGTGACATCAGCGCGCAGGAAATCATCGAACGCTGCCTGTATCCGCTCATCAATGAAGCGGCGGCCATCCTGCAGGAGGGTATTGCCTACCGGCCAGGGGACATCGACGTGGTCTGGGTCAACGGTTACGGTTTTCCGCCTCAACGCGGCGGGCCGGTATGGATGGCTGACGCTATTGGCGCGCCAGCAATTGTGACCGCGATGCGGCGTTACGCCGCTACGCGTGGCGACCGGCATGGCTACTGGAGCGTCGCGGCACTGCTGGAGCAGGCCGCCGCGCAGGGCCGTCGCCTGTCCGATGCCTCGGGGGCTGCTGTCCCGGCCTGCTGATCGATATCTTGTTCTTGTCTCTTGAAAGTTCTCACCCATGAAAGAAGCCGTCATCGTCTCCACCGCCCGTACGCCCATCGGCAAGGCCTACCGGGGCGCCTTGAATGACATCAAGTCGCCCACGCTGATGGGCCATGCGATCTCGCACGCCGTGCAGCGCGCAAACATCGAAGCCGCGCAAGTCGACGACGTGGTCATCGGTACCGTGCTGACGGCTGGAACTGCGGGCATGAACATTGCGCGCCATGCCGCGCTGGTTGCAGGTCTGCCGGTTACGGTTGCGGCGCAAACCATCGAACGCCAATGCGCCTCGGGTCTGATGGCGATCGCAACGGCCGCCAAGCAGATCATCGTCGACGGCATGAAAATCGTGGTGGCCGGAGGGCAGGAGAACATCTCTGCCGTGCAAGGCCCGTATTTCAAATGGGCACATGACAACAAGGACCCGAACGCCTCGGCCGCTGCACAGCACATTTACATGCCGATGCTACAGACCTCCGAGTTCATCTCGAAAAAGTACGGAATCAGCCGCGAAGCGCAGGACCGTTATGCGTTGTCGTCACAGCAGCGCACGGCCGACGCGCAGGCGGCGGGACGCCTTGACGCCGAGATCGTGCCGATCGACGTCCGCATGGCCGTGACGGACAAGGAGAGCGGCGTTGTCACGCACAAGGATGTGACCCTGTCCAGGGATGAGGGCAATCGCCCGCTGACGACCTATGAATCGCTGTCGAAACTCGCTCCCGTGATCGAAGGTGGCGTGGTGACGGCCGGCAATGCCAGTCAGCTGTCGGATGGCGCGTCGGCCTGCGTGCTGATGGACCGCCAGCTTGCCGAACAGCGTGACCTGCCGGTGCTGGGCATCTACCGTGGCATGGCCGTGGCCGGTTGTGCGCCGGAAGAAATGGGCCTGGGCCCGATGTACGCCGTGCCCAAGCTGCTGCAGCAACATGGCCTGACCGTGGCAGACATCGGCCTGTGGGAACTCAACGAAGCCTTTGCCTGCCAGGCGCTTTATTGCCGCGACCAGCTGGGCATCGACCCCGAGCTGTTCAATGTCAACGGTGGCGGCATTTCCATCGGCCACCCCTACGGCATGACCGGCTCGCGCTTGACCGGCCACGCGCTGATCGAAGGCAAGCGTCGAGGCGCCAGGTATGTGGTCGTGACCATGTGTATTGGCGGCGGCATGGGTGCAGCTGGCCTGTTCGAAGTGGCCTGACGTCATGGCTGGCGGCACACAGGAGATGGACGCTGGCGGTGACCGCGGCGGCGTAGCGTCCATGAGCATGCCTGTCCCCGGTGTCCTGGTGCGCTTGTGCGAAGTTGTTGCGCACGAGGACGACAACCTCCAGGCGTGGAATCGGCGTCTGCAGCTGCAGGAACCGCTGGCCATCGAGGGTTTTCGCACCGCGCGCCGTTACCGCGTCGCCGGCGGCGAACCCGCTTACATGACGGTATACAAATGTCTTTCGATTGACGTGCTCGCGGCGGCCCGATCCAGGGCCGCACTGGCGGCGTCCGATGCCCGGCTGCGCAGCGATGGGACGAGGTACTGGAGCCGTGTGCGCAACACCATGCAGTTTGCCTGCCGCGAGACCTTGTCGGTGGGCAATGGCATGGGGGGCTCCGCCATCGTGGTGCAATGCAAGCCGATACGCGGGCGCGAGAACGCGGCACGTGCGTTCATCCGCGACAATTTCGGCCCGCAGCGCATGCCGGCGCTGGTTCGCATGGCGCTGTGGGAGGTCGACACCGCGCTGAGCGACCTGTTCGCGCAGCCCGCACCCAAGCCGCCTGCCCGCAATGCCCGTACCGTCGGAGAAGTGCTCGCCGTGGCGGCCGCCAATGCGCCCGTTGCCATCGGCCCCCGTTGGGTGCTCGCGCTGGAGAGCTGCGACGTGACCCGCATGGCACTGGCCGTCCACGACTGCCTGCTGGGTTGCGAGAGCGACAAGACGGGTTTGCTGGCCGGCTCGTGGAGCCGTTACCAGCTCCTGAGCGCATACCACGGGTCCCAGTCCGCCTGACGCCGTCAACCGATCTGCTGCCAGGCCTTGTGGCCAGGGCTCAGCTCGCGTCCGGCAACTTCTTGTACAGGTAAGCCCGCGAAATCCCGAGCTCTTCGGCCACTCTTTTCTTGTTGCCCTTGTGTTTCTGCAGCGCGTTGCGGATCATGACCCGCTCCACATCGGCCACCGCCGCCTGCAGGGTCCCTCCATGGGGCTCGACGAGTGGCTCTTCAATGGCTGGGGCCATCTCTGCGTGGGCAGGCATCGGCCGGAAGTTCTGTACCGTGATCTCCGGTCCCTCGCAGAAGATGGCCGCCTTCTCCACCTCGTGCAGCAGCTGGCGCACATTGCCGGGCCAGGGCAATTCGCGCAGGTAACCGTAAACCCGGCGATCCACGCCCTTGGGCGAGGTGTGGTGGCGGGATGCGAATGCCGACAGGAATTTCTCGACCAGTTCGGGTATGTCCTCCAGGCGCTCGCGCAGGCTGGGCAGGCGGATGGTCACGCCGCTGATGCGGTAATACAGATCGAGCCGGAAATCGCCCGCGCTGATCATTTGCTGGAAGTTCCGGTTGCTTGCGCAGATCAGGCGAAAGTCAGAATGCCGTGCACGGTCGCCGCCAACTCGCTCGAACAGTCCGTCCTGCAACACACGCAGCAGCTTGACCTGGATCTCGGGCGGCATGTCCCCGATTTCGTCGAAAAACAGCGAGCTTCGATCGGCCAGCTCGAACTTGCCCTTGCGGCCTTTTTTCTCGGCGCCCGTAAAGGCGCCCGCTTCATAACCGAAGAGCTCGCTCTCGACCAGTCCGGACGGCAGGGCCGCTGCGTTGACGAAGACCATCGGGTTTTCATTCCGCGGGCTCAGCGAGTGCAGCGCGTGCGAGGCCAGTTCCTTTCCGGTTCCGCTTTCGCCGACGATCAGCACCGGTACATTGAGCGGCGCAACCTTGATGATGTCGGCCTTGAGCTGCTGGATGGCCTCGCTGCTGCCGACCATCTGCTCCAGACCGTAGGTACGGCGCTTCATGCCCGACAGTTCGTTGCGATAGAACGTGACCTCCGAGCGCAGCCTGTTGACTTCCTTGCTCAGGTCGTGAACCGTTTCCGGCTCCTTGAACATGACCTGGCCGATGGCGCCCACGGTGCGGCCTGCATGCTGGATGGGAATGCGCGAGACCACCCGCGTTACGCCGCCCATGGTCTGTAGCTTGCCGATCTCGGCCTTGGAGGTTCGCACCACCTCGTGCAGCTTGGTGTTCTCGATCACGCGGGTGACGGGTTTGCCCACGGCCTCGCCACGCTTGATGCCGAAAAATGCCTCGTGCACCGGCGGGATGTATCGCACGCATGCTTCCTGGTCGACCACGACCATGGCTGCGTAGGGGCTGTTGAGCAGATAGGTGAAGATGGCAAAGGAAAAGTCCACACTGGCGACAAACTCGAACAGTGTGGGTTCGTCCTGCGCTGATTGCAGGATGAAGACAGTGGCATCGTCGCCCGAGCGGTAGATGGCGATGAGCTTGTCTTCGCCATCGATCACCTGCATGCCTGTGACTTCTCGGCGCTTGTTCGGCAGGTCTTTCAACAACTGCCGCTGGACCTCCAGCTGGTTCGCCGCTCCGGTTGCACAGGCGATTCGGCCATGAAGGTCCGCCACCAGGACGCCGAAGGTAGTCATGTCTTGTCGTTTCATTTGTCTCCGTAATGTACAGGTGTGAGAGGAACTATTGTCTTCAATAGAGACACTCTGCAAAAAATGCAGCACCGATTCCAGAGGAAGACCGTGCGTGAACGCTTTTTGCGCCATCGCTTGTAAGCAGCGTTCGCGCCAGTATTGGCGCGAGGCTGGCAGCTCGGTGACTGCACCACGTCCACGTGCGAAGAGAGTTCCGACCGCTCGGTGGCATGGAGGTTGCTCATCAAGGTCCATGCAAATGGCCGACCACCTGCCTCCGCCGTCCACCGGTACCCCGATCGCACTGCTCGAAGGCGTGCGTGTCCTCGATATCACCACGTCCATTGCCGGACCCTATTGCACCTTGCTGCTGGGCGATCTGGGTGCCAGCGTGGTCAAGATCGAGAGGCCTGGAAACGGCGATGACGCGCGTGCCTGGGGGCCGCCGTTTCTGGACGGCGAGTCACTGTGGTTTCTCTCGGTCAACCGCAACAAGCAAAGTGTGTCGCTGGATTTCTCGAAACCCGCCGGGCTCGCTACGCTGCACGCGCTGGTCGCGCAGGCTGACGTGGTGGTGGTCAATCAGGTGGCGCAAAGCCAGCGCAAGTTGGGTGTGGATGGGCCCACGCTCAGAGCCATCAATCCCAGGCTGATCCACGTGTCGATCACCGGCTTCGGCCTCACGGGCGATGCCAGCGACCGGCCCTGCTACGACCTTATTGCCGAGGGTTATAGTGGCGTCATGGACCTGACCGGTCCGGCCGGGCTGGAGCCGCAGAAGGTGGGGACACCTGCCGCCGATCTGCTTTCGGGTGCAGACGCCTCGCTTGCGGTGGCGGCGGCCTTGTTTCGCCGCAACTCCACGGGTGTGGGTCTCGATATCGATGTGTCGATGGTCGAGAGCATGACGCGTTTCATGACGCCGCGCATCGTCACCTACCTGGGCTCGGGCGAGTTGCCGCGGCGCGCAGGCGGCAAGGACAGCGTGATCGCCATCTACCAACCCTTCGAAACCGCCGACGACCCGCTCACGCTGGGCCTGGGCAATGACGCGATCTGGCGACGATTCTGCAATTGCACAGGGCTCACGGACTTGAGCGACGAAGCAGGTTTCTCCAGCAATAGCGGGCGCCGCGCATCGCGCGAACTGATCGTGGAGCGCATCCAGGCCGAACTGCGTGGCAAACCGCGTGACCACTGGCTCGCCCTGTTTGCCGAGAACCGCATCCCGTCCGGGCCGATCAACCGGCTGGACCAGGTTGTCCATGACCACACATTGCTGGACCGCGGCATGTTCTATTCCGCTTCGCGCGGCTCGACGCTTATCCCGCAGGTCGGTCTGGGCATCAAGTTCGACGGCAGTGGCCACACGTACAAGAAGGCGCCGCCGGTTCTCGGAGAGGACAATGGTCCGGTGCTCAAGTCTTGGCTGGGGTGGGACGATACGAAGATCGACGAACTGGCCCAGCAAGGCATCTTCTGACCCGCTATTCACCGCGCCGGACCTGCGCGAACTACCCGATTTGACATAACAGGAGAACCCGGCATGAGCCACACCTATGAAACCATCCTCTACGCCGAAGACGGCCCGGTCGGCACGATCACGCTGAACCGTCCCGATAACGGCAACATGTTCACCGAAACCATGTGCCACGAGATTCGCGACTGTATCGAACGGGTCCGTCGCGAGACCCGCACGCGCGTGCTCGTCATCACGGGTGCAGGCGACAGGTTTTTCTGCATCGGTGGCGAAAAGACCGGAATGGAAGACACGCTGCTGTATGCAGGCGTGTTGCCGACGCTCGAGATGTACGAGGCCATCGACAAGTTGCAAAAGCCGGTGATTGCGTCCGTCAATGGTTTTGCCGTGGGCGGCGGCAACGTGCTTCAGGTGGTCTGCGACCTGACGATCGCCAAGGAGAGCGCGGTGTTTCGCCAGGTCGGCCCGATGATGGGCAGCTTTGACGCCGGTTACGGAACATGGTACCTGGAGGACCTGATCGGCAAGCGGCGCGCAAAGGAGATGTGGTACCTCAACCCCAAACTTTCGGCGCGCGAAGCCCTGGAAATCGGACTGGTCAACAAGGTCGTTCCCGATGCGGAACTGGCGTCGGCCACGCGCAAGATGGCGCTGGAGGTGGCTGACCGCGGCGCATTCGCACTGGCGTCGATCAAGGGTGCGTTCAATGCGCGGCATGGCGGCGTCAGCGGACTGTCACGCGTCACGCACGACCTGTTGCTGCGGGGCTACCTCAAGACCGACGAAGCCAAGGAACTGTCGGCGTCCTTCTCGGGCAAGCGCAAGCCCGACGGCAGCAAGTTCGGCCACTGAGGGCAATCGCCATGAGCATCGAACTGACGCGTCACGAAGAGTTCGCGGTCATCACCATCAACCGGCCAGCTGCGCTCAATGCACTGAGCATGCAGCTCATTCACGATCTCGAGCGCAGTCTTGACGAGGTTGCCGCGTCAGATGCGCGCGCCTTGCTGTTGCGCGGCACGGGTGAGCGCGCATTCTGTGCCGGTGCGGATATTCCCGAACTGATGGCGCGCAATCTGCGCGAGCAGCAAGCGGGTATTGAAACGGGGCAGCGGGTGTTTGCCAGGCTCGACACGCTGGCCATTCCCTCCGTGGCCCTGGTGCACGGTTTTGCGTTTGGTGGTGGCCTGGAACTGGCCTTGGCCTGTACCTTCCGTCTGGTGACGGCGCAAGCGCGCATGGGCCTGCCCGAGATCAAGCTTGGCCTGATTCCTGGTTATGGCGGCACGCAGCGCCTGCCGCGCGCAGTGGGTGAGGCACGGGCAATGGAGCTCATTCTTACCGGACGTACCGTCAAGGCGGAAGAAGCCGTGATGATCGGACTGGCCAACCGGCTGGTCGAAGGCGACGCCTTTGCGGCGACGGTCGCCTTTGCGCGTGAGTTCACAGCCTATGGCCTGCTAGCGCAACAGTTTGCGCGCCGGGCGGTTCAGCGCGCACTCGACACTCCCCTGAGCGAAGGCCTGCGCATCGAATCGGACCTGGCGACGCTGGCCTACCAGACCACCGATGCCGAGGAAGGCATGCGCGCCTTCACGGAAAAGCGTCAAGCCAATTTCAAGGATCGATAACGAGAATGAACCATCAAGACACCATCATCGTCACCGGGGCCAGCCGGGGCATCGGCGCCGCCATCGCGCTGTCGCTGGCGCATGCCGGCTACCAGGTGGCGTGTCTCTCGCGCAGTGGCGACATGCCAAGCGTGGGCGCTGCGGGCGCCGCAGCCGACGTGCTGGCACGTTGCTTCGCCATTTCCTGCGATGTGACAAGCGAGGCCGGCGTGAAGGAGGCCTTTGCCAAGGCCGGCGACGGCCGGCGCATCGTTGGCCTGGTCAATAACGCCGGCATCCATCTGGAAGGCCCGAGCCGCGAATTTTCACTGGCCCAATACCAGCAGGTGTTCGCGACCAACGCCACTTCCGTCTTCGTGGGATGTCAGCAGGCCTACCCGCACCTGCTGGCTGCCGGCGGCGGCATCATCGTCAATATCGGATCCTTCTTCGACAAGATGGGTGTCAAGCACAACCTGGCCTATTGCGCGTCCAAGGCTGCCGTGGGGGCCATCACACGCTGCCTGGGCGTTGAATGGGCCAGCAAGAATATCCGGGTGATCGATGTGGCCCCAGGCTACATCGTGACCGACCTGAACCGGGACTCGCTGGGCAAGGGAAGCCCGCTGCGCGACTATCTTGAAAAGCGTATTCCCGCAAAGGAGCCGGGTACTGCCGAGGATGTCGCAGCACTCGTGGCAGCCATGTTCTCGCCCGCTTCGCGCTTCCTCAATGGCGAGACGATCTACGTGGACGGCGCCCAGGGCATCGCACATTGACATGAGTTGCAACTGGAGTTCGCGTTGAAAGTCTTTGAACGGCTTGATGCCGCCATCCCCTTGTCGGACGACGAGCGCATGCTGCTGGACAGCCTGCGCAATGTCTGCCGTGACACCATCGCCGCGCAGGCGGCCGGCAATGACCGCGATGGCGCATTCCCCTGGGCCAATGTCAAGGCATTGAACGCGCTCGGCATGAACGCGATGTTCGTGCCGGAGGCTTATGGCGGCGCGCCTTTGTCGTACACCGCATACCTGGCCTGCATGCGCGAGGTGGCAAAGTCCTGCGCGTCCACAGGCATCATCTGGGGTACCAATTTCCATGCGATGAAGCCCCTGATCGACTTCGGCAACGAAGAGCAGAAGGCGCGTCTGTTGCCGCGCATGGCCGAAGGAGGCCTGGCGTCGCTGGCCATCACCGAACCGAATGCCGGTTCGGACGCCACGGGCATGCGCACGCGTTTCACCGAAGATGGTGAACACATCGTCGTCAACGGCGGAAAGACCTTCATCACCAATGGCGACGTGGCCGATCTGTACCTGCTGTTCGGAAAATGGGACGGTATCGACGATGCGCGCAAGGCCATTTCCGTGCTGGTGCTCGAAAAAGGCATGCCTGGCCTGTCGGTCGTCCGCACCGAGGAAAAAATGGGGCATCGTGCCTCCAGCACCGCGACGATCGCCTTCGACAACGTCCGGGTGCCCCGCGCCAACCTGATCAAGAACCCCGGTGACGGGCTGAACATCCTGTTTGCGTCGCTGAACAAGTCCCGCCCGAGTATTGCCGCGCACGCGCTGGGCATCGCCCGTGCCGCGTTCGAGGACAGCGTGGCCTACCTGAACGAGCGACGTCAATCGGGCAGACGTATTGCCGAGTTCCAGGGCATCCAGTTCCAGCTGGCCGACCTGGCCACGGATCTGGCTGGCTGTGAATCGTGGTTGTGGACGCTGGCACGGCGTATCGATGCCGGCGACACCGACTTTGGCACGGAGGCATCCATGCTCAAGATGCGCGCCAGCGACATCGCGATGCGTATCACCACTGAAGCGGTGCAGTTTTACGGTGGCTACGGATACACCAGCGACTTTCGTGTCGAGCGGCTGATGCGCGACGCCAAGATCACCCAGATCTGGGAAGGAACGAATCAGATCCACCGGCAACTGATCGGTCGCAGCTTTCTCGTCAAATGAGCATTCAGGAGCATCAAACCATGAGCAGTATCCAGACCGTGGGCGTCGCCGGGAGCGGGACCATGGGCACCGGCATCGCCATCGTGGCGGCACGCGCTGGCCTGCACACCGTGATCTACGACACGCAGCAGGCCGCGCTGGACCGCGCGTTGCGCCAGATCGGCGGCTTCTTTGCCAAGTCGGTCGAGCGCGGCAAGATGACCACGGAGTTGCGGGACGCGGCCATGGCCCGCATCACGACCACGACCACCATCGACAACATGCAGCCATGCGATCTGGTGATCGACGCGGTCTTCGAAGACCTCAAGGTCAAGCATGAGCTGTTCAGCGCACTCGACAAGGTATGTCCGGGGCACACGATCTTCGCGTCCAACACGTCCACCTTGTCGATCACCGAAATTGCCGGTGGCTCCGGCCGCGACGACCGCTTCGTCGGCATGCACTTCTGCCTGCCTGCGCAGTTGATGAAACTCGTCGAAATGTCGCCCGGCATCAACACCTCGGACGCGACCTTTGCGGCAGCGTGGGCGGCCTGCGAGGCGATGGGCCAGCGGCCGGTGAAGACCAAGGACAACCCGGGATTCATCCTCAACTATTTCCTCGTTCCGTACAACAACGACGCGATCCGCCTGGTCGAGGCTGGCGTTGCCGAACCCGCCGACATCGATCGCGCGATCAAGGAGGGCCTGGGTTATCCGATGGGTCCGCTCGAGTTGCTGGACCTGATCGGCCTGGATACACAGCTGCTGCTGTGCGAGGCGCTTTACGGTGTGACCCACGAGCCGCGTGCAGCCTGCCCGCCACTGGTGCGGCGCATGATCGCCGCCGGCCACCTGGGACGCAAGTCCGGGCGTGGGTTCTACACCTACAAATCCGATGCAACCTTCGGAGGCTGAACACGATGAACTATTCCGTCATTGACAGCGGCGACGGCCGCTCTTTTCCCGAGACCCACGCGCTGATCGAGCAGCAGTGGCCCGATGTCGACGCAGCCGAGGTCGTGCTGCTGCTCGGCCGCCAGGCCGGCGCCGGTTTGTCCGACGTGAAGAATGCGACGGCCAGGTCAGCCATCGTTGTCGAACTGCACGGCGAATGCCTGGGCGAATACACCGGCGAATCCGCAGGCACCGAGGGCAGCAATGTGCTCGGGTTCTCCCGTTTCCGCCTGGGTGAGGGTGCTCCGACCAACCTGATCGAACTGGTGCGTCAGCCGGGCACGGATGCCCAGGCACTGGACACCGCCCGGCGGGTGTTCGAAAGCGCGGGCTTCAAAGTGGCCGTGTGCATGGACTTTCAGGGGCGCATCATCGACCGGCTGGTTCGACCGTATTACAACGCGGCACTGCGCCGGCTCGACGAAGGACTGGCCACCGCCGGCGACATGGACCTCACGCTCCAGCTGGGCCTGGGTTATCCCAAGGGGCCGATCGCGTTGCTGGAGCAGAGCGGTCTGGCCCATCACTACGATGTGACGCAGAACCTGTTCGAGCGACTCGGGGATCCCGCGTTCGCGCCGGCACGCCGCGCCCAGGTAGCCAAGCGCCACGATGCGGCGAAGAAGGTTTCGGGGCAATGACGATGCGACCATTGGACGGCATACGGGTACTGGATTTCAGCACCCTGCTTCCCGGCCCCATGGCCACGCTGGTACTGGCGGAGGCCGGTGCCGAGGTGTTGAAGATCGAGCGTCCCGGGCGTGGCGACGAGATGCGAAGTTATGTTCCCGGATTTGGCGAGGCCAGCGTGAACTTTGCGCTGCTCAACCGCGGCAAGCGCAGCATCGCCTGCGACATGAAGGATCCGCAGGTCGTGCGCAAGTTGTTGTCGCTCGTGGCGGAGGCAGACATCGTCATCGAGCAGTTCCGCCCCGGTGTGATGGACCGGCTGGGCCTGGGTTACGAGGCGATGAAGGCGGTCAACCCGAAGATCATCTATTGCGCCATCACCGGATGGGGCCAGGACGGACCCAATTGCGATGTGGCCGCCCATGATCTCAACTACGTGGCCGAAGTCGGCATGCTTGGCCTGTCCGCCAGTGCGGACGGCGCGCCGGTGGTGCCTCCGGCGCTGATTGCCGACATCGCCGGCGGCACCTACCCGGCGCTGGTCAATATTCTGCTGGCGCTGCGCCAGCGTGACCAGAGTGGTCAGGGTTGCAAGCTCGACATTGCGATGGCCGACAACCTGTTCGTCTTCATGTACTGGGCGATGGGCAATGCGCAGGCTGCCG
>JBFIDI010000112.1:0-13071 GCA_041581405.1 Burkholderiaceae bacterium | reverse complement strand
TGTTCGGCGTGTCGACATGGCCCGCGCCCAGCGCCGCGATCGTGTCGTAGCGCTGCTGGTCGGTGATGATGAAGATGATGTTCGGTGGTGTGGTGGACATGGAGGTCGGTGCTCAGTGCGGGAAGAAGACGGTGGCGGCGGTGCCGCCCAGGATGGCGGCGCGTTCGGCGTCGCCCAGGGATGTGGCATCGCGGATCGCGTGCCAGGCGGCGCCCAGGTCCTGGCGCGTATCGAGCGCGAAGACCGGCAGGTTGCTGCCCCACATCAGGCGCTGCGCGCCGAACAGGGCGCACATCGCGACAGTGGCCGCTCGTGCCGCGTCGTAGGGCGGCTGGTCGAACGCGCCGAAATCGGACACCTTGAGCAGGATGTTGGAGCGTCGCGCCAGTTGCTCCAGCACCGGCGAGTTGTGGTCGCCTCCGAAGTGGTCGATCACGATGCGCAAAGCCGGATGCCGGTCGGCCAGCGGGCCGATCGCGCCCAGCGCGCCCGCGCGCGCCTGCTCGCGCGTGACCAGCGGGCACAACACGCCGCCGGCCCGTGCCAGGTGTTCGCACAGGGCGTCGAGCGGCTCGGTCATATCGGCGGCCCGGATGCGGAACGCGCGCACGCCGTGCGCGATGTCGGCGTCGAGACGGTGCGGTTCGGCGACCTCGGCGCCGGTGATGGCACCCATCACGGCGCAGCGGCCCGGGTACCGTGCGGCACATGCGTGCAGGTAGCCCAGGTCGCGTCCGTCGTAGGCGATATGCGGCACCAGCACGGTGGCGTCGATGCCGTGTTCGGCCAGTCGGGCCAAGTGGGTCTCGATGCTGTAGCCGGCCGGCTCACGCGGAGCCACCGCGGTACCAGTTGCGTCCGGCCAGACATGGCAATGCGCGTCGATCGTGCGGGCGGTGGTGGGCATGTGTCTCCTGGTTTCGGTGTCGTGGCTCGGGGGGGGTCGAAAGCCCCGTACCGGCCATGGATAGGGATTGTATAACTGAGCGCTCAGATTGGGCAAGCAAAAAATGTGATGCACACAGCGGGCCGCTGTTCATGAATATTTACAAGCTAAAGAGAAGGGGAGTGCGCGAAATCGATCAACCTAATCTGAGCGCTCAGATAGGTCGAGCGTACGCCGCAAGGCCCGCCCCAGGTGGGTGCGCATGGCTTCCATCGCGGAGGCCGGCGTGCCGTTGATGATGGCCGACAACACGTCGATGTGTTCGGCCAGCGCGGCGCCGTCACGCAGGTTGCTGCCCGGGAAGGTCAGCCGGTACAGCCGCTGGCGCGAGATGGCCCGGTCGAACGCGTCGGCGATGAAGGCGTTGTGGAACTGGCCGATGATGTAGCGGTGGAACTCGACGTCGGCCTCGATGCGTTGCGGCAATTCCGCGGCCCAGGCCTCGTCGGTTCCGTTGCGGTTCGCGTACAGCGCCTTGCTGACGCTGAGCATGCGGCCCACGGTGACAAGGTCCGGCCGTTCGGCGACCCGTCCCACCGCAGGCACTTCCAGCAGCATCCGGAACTCGTAGATCTCGCTGATCTGCTGGGGCGTGATGCCCAGCGTGTAGATGCCGCGTTTGGGCTGCAGGCTGACCAGGCCTTCGGCCTCCATGCGCTTGAGCGCATCGCGCACCGGCGCCAGCGGCGCGCCGGTCATCTCCACCACCTGCCTCTGGCTCAGCCACTGGTGCGGCTTGATCGTGCCGTCGAGCCACATCTTCTGCAGCCGGTCGTAGGCGACGTCGCGCAGGTTGCGGTCGCGCTCGGGCAACTCGGGGTTGTCGGCGTTCTCGGCGGAGGGCTTGTGCACGGGCATGGTCGAAATCAGTTGGTGGTCAATCCCAGCAGCTTGCGGTTGGTCGCGTCGTCGGCCTCATCGGTCATGAAGGCGTCGAAGGCGGTCTGGGTCACGGCAATCATATGGTCGTTGATGAAGGGCACGGCCTCGCGTGCGCCGTCCTGCGCGCGCTTGAGGTAACACTCCCATTCCAGTACCGCCCAGCCGGCATAACCGTGGTAGGCCAGGCGCGAGAAGATGGCACCGAAATCGATCTGTCCGTCGCCCAGGCTGCGGAACCGGCCCGGGCGGTTGCCCCAGCGCTGGAAGCCGCCGTACACGCCGCAGCGCGCGCTCGGGATGAACTCCGCATCCTTGACGTGGAAGGCCTTGATGCGTTCGTGGTAGACGTCGATGAAGCCGGTGTAGTCGATATGCTGCAGCAGCATGTGGCTGGGGTCGTACAGGATGTTGCAGCGCGGATGGCCGCCGAGCTTTTCCAGGAACATCTCGAAGGTCACGCCATCGTGCACGTCCTCGCCCGGGTGGATCTCGAAACACACGTCCACGCCCTGTTCGTCGAATGCGTCCAGGATCGGCCGCCAGACCCGGGCCAGTTCGGTGAAGCCGGCGTCGATCAGGCCGGGTGGTGGAGGCGGGTAGGGATAGAAATACGGCCACAGCAGGTTGCCGCAGAACGAGGCATGGGTCTTGAGCCCCAGGTTGCCCGCGGCGCGGGCGGCCAGCATCAGTTGCTCGCGGGCCCAGGCCTTGCGCGCCTCCGGTTTGTCCGCCAGCTCCGGCGGGCCGAAGTTGCGCAGCATGTGGTCGAACGCCGGGTTGAAGGCGCAGATGTGGCCCTGGCGATGGGTCGAGAGTTCGGTGATCTGCAGGCCCTTGTCGGCCAGCATGCCCTTGACGTCGTCGCAATACGACTTGCTCTGCGCCGCCAGCGCGAGATCGAAGATGTCCTTGCGGAAGGTGGGGACCTGCACGCCTTTGAAGCCGAGGTCGGCACACCAGGTGGCCAGACCTTCGAGGGTATTGAACGGAGCCTCGGGTCCGAGGAACTGGATCAGGAAGATGCCGGGACCTTGCATGGGGTCGCTGCCTTTCTTTAGGTTTGACGGTACAACAGATTCGGGGTGGTGGCGATGGCTCCGCTCCAGAAGTCGATCTGCGCGGCAATCTGCGCCGCCACCATCGGACGGCCACCGGTGTTGCGGCAGCCGGCCGCCTGCGCGGCCTGGCGCAACGGTGTCTCGGGCACCACGATGTCGATCACGCCGATGCCCGGATGCAGCGTGGACAGGTCGACCGGCGGCGGGTCGGACGCCGCGATGCCCAGCGAGGTGGCGTTGACCAGCACGTCGTGCACCGCAGGGTCGAAGTCGCCCCGGCTGATCGGGTAGTGCGGGTAATGCGCCAATACGCTGGCCACCAGCGCATCGGCCTTGTCGGTGCTGCGGTTGGCGATCGTGAGCGTGCCCAGTCCCCGGTCGGCGAGCGCGAACGCGATCGCCGAGGCCGCGCCACCGGCGCCGCGCAGCAGGATGCGCGCGTTGGCCAGTGCGATGCCGGCCTGCTGCGCACACAGCACCAGTCCGACACCATCGAGGATCTCGCCCTCGATCGCGCCATCGGGTGCAAAACGCACCGTGTTGACGACCCCGCCTTTCTGGGCCATGGGGCCGAGCCGGTCGCACAGGCGCGCGGCGCGGGCCTTGAACGGCACGCTGACGACGCAGCCGCCGACATTGCCCAGCGTGCACAACTGGGGCAACAGGCTCTCGAACTGCTGCTGTGGCACATGCAGCGGGAACAGGAACCAGTCGAGTCCGCGTTCGTCGAACACGGGCTGGAAGATGGCGGGTGCCTTGACGTGCCGGATCGGATCGGCAATGAGTGGAAACAACAGGGATTCACCGGTGAGCATGCGCATGCCTCGCAAGGGAAGAAGGGTAGGACGGGAGCAGGTTCGCCGGCAACAGATCCTGTTGCACCAGCGCCTGCCAGAACGCGATCGGTATGGCGCGGCTGGCATGCGCCATGTTGTCGACCACGTTGGTCGCGGACGCCGAGCCGAGCACGACCGAACGCACGACCGGATGCGCCTGCACGAACTGGATCGCGGCGGCCGGCAAGGCGACGTCGAAGCGTCGGCACACTGCTTCGATCGCCGCCACGCGGGCCAGGATGTCGGCGGGCGCGGGCCGGTAGCCGTAACTGGCCGTGGAACCGGTGCCGGTGGCCAGGATGCCGGAGTTGAACACCCCGGCGGCCAGCACCCCGATCTGCCGCTGCTGGCACTGGTCGAAGAAGTCCAGCACGTCGGTGCCATGGTCGAGCAGCGAATATTGTCCGGCCAGCATGACCACGTCGCAGCCGCCGGCAAACGCGACGGCTCTCGCCGCCGCCGTGTCGTTGACGCCCACGCCGATGGCCCGGATGTCGCCGGCATCGCGCAATTCGCGCAAGGCGCGCCAGGCGCCGTTCATGCAGGTGTCGAACATGCGGGGGTAGTCGGCGCCATGGGCCTGCGGCTCGAGGTCGTGCACCAGCACGATATCGAATCGGGTCAGCCCGGTGCGCAGGCAGGACTGCTCCAGCGAGCGCATGGCGCCGTCGTACGAATAGTCGAACTGCGGCCAGAACGGCAGGCCGCCGCGGCGCAGCGTGGCCAGGTCGTCGCCCGGGCGTTGCGGTCGCAGGACCCGGCCGATCTTGGTCGACACGGTGGCGCCGGCGTGTTCGCGCACGAAGGCACCGACGCGCAGTTCGCTGCAGCCGTAGCCGTACAGCGGCGAGGTGTCGATGTAACGCCCGCCGTGGGTCCAGTAGGCCGCGAGTGCATCGCGGGCTTCGGCCTCGTTGACCGGCCCGCGGAAGCCGCCGATCGGGCCGGCGCCGAATCCCAGCGTGCTGACGGCGGTGCCTCCGACGGATTGGGTGGGCAGGCTCATCCCTTGACCGCTCCGGCCGACAAGCCCTTGACCAGGTACTTCTGCATCGCCAGCGAGAACAGCGCCACCGGGGCCATGACCATGACGCCGCCGGCCGCGATCTTGCCCCATTCCCAGCCCTCGAAGTTCAGGAAGTTGACGATCGCCACCGGTGCCGTCATGGCTTCGGTGCGGGTCAGGATCAGCGCGAAGAAGAAGTCGTTCCAGGCATAGATGAAGGCCAGGATGGTGGTGGCGACCAGGCCGGTCGCGGACATCGGCAACACGACCTCGAAGAAGGTCTGGAAGCGGCTGGCGCCGTCGATCTCGGCCGATTCGTCGATCGAGGTCGGCACGCCGTCGAAGAAGGTGCGCATGGTCCACACCACCAGCGACAGGTTGATGGTCACGTAGACCAGGATCAGGCCGATGCGGGTGTCCATGATCTCCGCGTAGCGGTAGGCCAGGAAGTAGGGCAGCGTGAACGCGATCGGCGGCGCCATGCGGGTGGCCAGGATGATCAGCCCGATCCCGAAGTCCGAGCGCGCCGACAGGTGCGCGCGCGAAAGCCAGAAGGCGAACGGCGCGCCGAGCGCGATGGCGATGACCACCGAAACCACGCTGACCACCAGGCTGTTGACGAAGGAGTTCGCGAACACCGCATCCCACAGGCTGGTGAAGTTCTCCAGCGTGAAGCGTCGCCCGATCGTGCCGAAGCCGCCGGCGATATCCTGCCCCGGTACGAAGGACAGGAACAGCAGCCACAGCACCGGAAACAGGATCAGCGCCGTGACGAACAGGACGATCGCACGTTCGGTGCGGCTTGCGTGACGGATATCAGCCATCGGTGCGCCTCCATTTCACCAGCTTGAGCGCGATGATGCTCAGCACGGTCGTGATCGACAGCAGCACCACGGTGATCGCGCTCGAATACCCGATGAAGGAGTATTCGAAGGCCTGGCGGTAGGAATAGAAATTGGTGGTGTCGGTGACATGCCCCGGTCCGCCCGAGGTCAGCACATAGATCAGCGGAAAGGCCTTGAAGCTGTCGATCATGCGGAAGATGGCCGCCACGATCAGCACGTTGGAGATGTGCGGCAGCACGACCTCCCAGGTGATCTGCAGCGTCGATGCACCATCGATGCGGGCGGCTTCGTATTGCTCCTCGGGCAAGGTGCTCAGCCCGGCCAGGATCATCAGCATCGTGAACGGAAACCACTCCCAGGTCTCGCCGATGATGATGGCCGTCAGTGCCCAGTCGGCACTGGTGGTCATCGAGGCGACGTCGTCGAGTCCGAACAGGCCCATGAACCAGTACAGCGGACTGGTGCTGGGGTCGTAGAGCACCTTCCAGATCACGGCCACGACGATCGGCGGCAGCACCATCGGCACCAGGAACACGGTGCGCAGGCGCTGGTACAGCGGCGTCTGGATGTTGAGGATCAGCGCGATGCCCAGGCCCATGGCCATCTGCAGCAACACGCTCCAGAACGACAGCCGTGCCTGTACCCACAAGGAGTTGAGGAACAGATCGTCCTCGCGCATCAGCAGGTAGTTCGCGAACGGCTGCGAGAAGTCCCAGCCCGAACCCGGCCGCGTCAGGTTCATCGGCGTCAGGCTGGCCACCAGGTTGAACAGTGCCGGCCCCAGGGTCATGACCAGCAGCCAGATCGCGCAGGGCACGGTGGCCAGCAGCATGAAGGCCCGGTCCGAGCCCAGGACGGCGCCCAGTGCGGAGCGTGGCGGCAGCGGTGTGGCGGCTGCGCGCCGCCCGGTGCCGAGCACGGCCGGGGACGCCGCGTGTTCGCGGGAGGCCGCCATCATGCGTCGGTCTTGATCTGGTTTTTCTTGAAGTCGACCAGGATGTCGCTCTGCGCCTTGGCCATGGCTTCGGCGCCGCTGGCCTGGCCCGATGCGATCTTCTGGATGGCCGAGTTGATGTGGCCGCCGATGATCGGGAACACCGACACGATGCGGTAGTTCATGTAGTCCTTCTTCTCGCTGCCGGCCAGCGTCTTCTCGACCAGGCCGGCCACGTTGGTGCCGTTGATGGTCATGTTCTTGACGAAGGCCGGGTCGCGCAGGATCGACGTGCGCGTGGTGGCCGCATAACCCTGTTCGACCGCCATGTGGCGCTGCACCTTGGGACTCATCGCCCAGCGGATGAACTCCCAGGCAGCACCTTTCTTGCGCGAGTATTTCGGGATGCCCAGCGAATGGGTCACGACCGACGGGAACTTGCCGGACGGGCCCGCGGGTACCTCGCCGAAGCGCACGGTCCGGGCGATGGCGCTGTCACCCTTGGCGGCATTGACGAGCCAGGGCAACGCATAGTGCCAGTAGTGTGTCTGGCCGCCCCGCAGCAGGCCGGCGACCTGGTCGGTGCGCATCGACAACACGCCTTGCGGGCCCATGTCGCGCAGCAGGCCGGCATAGATTTCGGCCGCGGCTGCCGCCTGTGGGCTGTTGAGCAGGGGGGTCAGGTTGTCGGGCGCGTTCTTGAACACCTGGCCGCCGAGCCCCTGCAGGTAGATCGGGTAGTTGGCATGGTGCGTGGTGTCGTTGATGAACGGCGCGACCGAGGCGTCGAGCGCCTTGAGCTTGCGGCAGTTCTCGCGCAGCTCGTCGAAACTCGCCGGCAGGCCGCCGTTGGCCAGGCCGGCCTTGTCCATCAGGTCGCCGCGGCCCGCGGCCATCAGCCAGACGCCGGCTTCCCACGGGATGCCGTAGGTGATCTTGCCGTCGGCGCTGCGCCCGTATTTCTGCAGCGCCTCGACGAAGTCGTTGCGGCCCCAGTCGGCCGGCGTGGCTTCGGCATTGTTCAGGAACGGGTCCAGCGGCTCCATCCAGCCGGTGCCGATCCAGCGCGCGGTGTAGATGAAGGAGATCGAAATCACGTCGAGCGAGGTGCCGCCGGTGGCCAGTTCCAGGTCGGTTTGCTGGTTGTAGATCGGGAACGCCTTGTCCACCAGGTTGACCGTGATGCCGGTCTCGTCCTTGAACTGGCCCAGCATCGGACGCAGCAGGTTGACGAATCCGTGGCTGAACATGCTGGCGTTGATCGTGGTGCCGTCGAAGCGACCCTTGGCGTGCAGGAAGCCCGGCGCCAGGATCGCCGCAGTGCCGGCGCCGGCGGTGGTCAGGAAACGACGGCGAGAGGGAGCGAGCCGTGACGACGAGGAATCGGTGGGATGCATGGCGGGTTGTCTCCTTGAGTGGCCTGAACGTCGGTTAAGTGAGCGCTCAGATGGATGAATTTTGTTGGATTGGATAATACTCCGAATCGTGCAGGCCATGCAAGTGTGGACGATTTCAAGAAATTTTTTGAATTAAGTCTATGATTTCAAAAGACTAATTGCGATTTTTCGCTTTGAATCGGTTGTCCTTCGATGTGGCGATCTGTTGGTTTTCCTGAGAGCTTAGAATCGGTTACAGGGCTCGATCGTTGTTGCTGCCCGACCTCGGGAGGAGATGGACATGTTGCTGGGAATGAATCTGTTGCTGTGGACGCGCCATGTGTTGCCCGAGCACTATGCGCTGTTCGACCTGCTGGCAAGTACGGGTTACGACGGCGTCGAGCTGCCGGTGATGACCGGCGAAGCGCGGCAATACCGCGACATGGGGCGGGCGCTCGACGACCTCGGGCTGCGCCGCACCGGTCTGACGGTACTGGCCGGGCCCGGACGCAGTTGCATCAGCGACGATGCGCAGGTGCGCCAGGCCGCGCTGGACCATATCCGCTGGGCCGTCGACTGCCTGGCCGAGGCCGGTGGCGAGGTGTTGTGCGGCCCGTTCCACCAGCCGCTGTTCGAGATCCATGGCCGGCCCCCCACGGCGCTGGAGCATGCCCGCCTGGTCGACGTGCACCGCCAGGCGGCCGACCACGCGGCAGCGGCCGGCATCCGGCTCGCGATGGAACCGCTGAACCGCTTCGAGTGTTACGTGTGCACCACCACCTCGGAGGCGGCCGCGCTGGTGGCGCAGGTGGGGCGCGACAACTACGGCTTCCTGTACGACACCTTCCACGCCAACATCGAGGAAACCGATCCGGTGGCGGCCTTGCGCACGCATCTGCCGTCGGTTGCGCATGTGCACCTGTCCGAGAACGACCGCGGCGCGCCGGGGCTGGGCCACGTGCCGTGGGAGGCGACGCTGCGTACGCTCAAGCAGTCGGCTTACGCGGGCTGGTGTGTCATCGAGTCGTTCGGCCGCCGCCCGGCCAACCCGGGGCCGGCGGTGCGCATCTACCGCGACATGTGTGCCAGCCACGCCGACATCTATGCCGGCGGGCATGATTTCCTGCGCGCGCTCTGGGCGCGCCTGTAGCGGCGCGGTTCAGTCGGCCGCGGCCAGCGCCGCGCGCAGCCGGGCCTGGGGCAGGTCCAGCCCGTGTTGCTCGGCCAGCGCCAGCAGCGGCGCGAAGCGACGCTGCTTCTTCTGCGCATGGTTCTGCGCGATGTCGGCCAGTCGATGGGCCAGGAAGGGATTGCACAGGCGCTCGCGCACCTGGTCCAGGTAGGCCAGCGCCTGCTGGCGGCGCCCGAGCGCATCGAACACGGGCAGGATCTCCTCGGCCCAGACGGCTTCGAGTTCGGCGCGCATCGCGGAGTCGGCCATGGCCTGCACGACGGTTTCGTCGGTCGGGCGTGTGTCGCGCAACCAGCGTTCGGCCAGCACGCTGTGGCCGCCGTTGAGCAGGTAGAGCTTGAGCTGGGCGAAATGCGCCAGGTCGTCGGTCACGACGATGGCCTCGTGGCGGCAGGGCAGCACCAGGCGGTCCTGCCGCTCGATCGCCCACAAGGCATAAGGTTCGGCAACCGCGCCCACCGGCTCCAGCGCCTCGGACACGATGCGATCGACCAGCGAATTCGCCCAGACGCAGTGTTCGCGCAGCCACTGTGCGAATGGCTGCGGCAGTCCCCAGCCGGTGGCCAGCTGAACGACCAGGTCGCGCAAGGTATCGCCGTTGCGTTCGATCAGCTCGCACGGATACAGCGACAGCGGCGCCTGCGGGGCCTGTTGCCAGCGGTGGTGCAGCAACGCGGCCAGCTTGGCCGGAAAACTGTGCGGCACCGGGCCGCCCGGCGCAATGCATGCGGCGGTGTCCCGGGCGTCGAGCCGGTAGCCCTGGTCGGCGGTGTTGGACACGATCACCGGCACCGGGCCGGCGATCGTCGCCAGCAGGCGTGGCCAGTCGGCATGGGCCTGCAAGGCGTCACCTACCGCGTGGCATCGGACCTCCTGGTCGATGGCCTGCCCGTCCCGCAGCCCCCGGATCCGCACCGGGTAGGGGGCGCCGCCGGCCAGCGCCGCCACGCGCCGGGCACTGGCCGAGCTGGTGGTCGTTTGCACCACGGTGATGCCGCCCAGAGCCTGGCCGGCCATGCCGGTATCCAGCGCCTGCGACACGAACAGGTCGACATGGGCGAGCAGGAACCGGCTGGTGCCGAACTGCAGGATCGGTTGGATGCTTGTCGTCATGGAGCCGTCCCGATCAGCATTCGACGATGGCCTTGAGCACGCCACGGGCCGGATCGAGCAGGTCCTTGAAGCCGGCCGGCGTGTCGGCCAGCGACAGCTTGTGCGTGTTCAGTGCCTGGTCCGGGATCCGGCCGTTGCGCATCGCCTCGAGCACGGTCTCGAAATCCTCGGTGGTGGCATTGCGGCTGGCCAGCAACGTGGTCTCGCGCTTGTGGAACTCGGGGTCGGAAAAGCTGATCGACGCGCCGACGATGGAGACCAGCACATAGGTTCCGCCATGCGCGACGAACTGGAAGCCGCGTTCCATCGCCTTCGGGTTGCCGGTGGCGTCGAACACCACGTCGAAGAACTCTCCGTCGGAGATCGCCGCCAGCTCCGCCTGGTCCTGCGCGCCCAGCGTGACCGTGGATCCGATGCCCAGCGCGGTCTTGCACATGGCCAGCCGGTCGGCGCGGGAGTCCAGTGCCGTGACCCGGGCCCCGCGCAGTTGCGCAAAGATCATCGCGGCCATGCCGATCGGCCCGGCGCCGACGACCAGCACACGCTGGCCGGACCGCACCGCGGCCCGGCGCACGGCGTGTGCACCGATGGCCAGGAACTCGACCATGGCCGCCTGGTCCAGCGTCACGCCCTCGGCCTTGTGCACGAATTGCTGCGGCACGGCCAGGTATTCGGTGAAGGCGCCGTCGCGATGCACGCCCAGCACCTGGATGTTGACGCAGCAATTGGTCTTGCCCTGGCGGCAGGCGACGCAGTCGCCGCAGGACAGGTAGGGCATGACATAGACCGTGTCGCCGCTGCGCAGCGGGCTGTCCGCCGGCGCCTGTTCGACGATGCCCGAGAGTTCGTGCCCCATCACGCGCGGATAGGCGAGGTAGGGCTGGTCGCCGGTGAAGATGTGCAGGTCGGTGCCGCAGACACCGACCCGCTTGACGCGCAGCAGTACCTCGTGGGGCGCGCGTTCGGGCATGGGACGGTCGACGGCGCGCAATTGGCCGGGGGTTTCGCAGATGACGGTGAGCATGGCAGTCTCCTGAGGGTGCGGATGCCGGCCCGGGTGGTGTGCCCGGGCCCGGCGGGTCGTGGGTGGGTGAGTGAGTGACCGCAAGGCGGCCCGCCGATGGTAAGGCCAATTTGATGATTTTTCAAAATTGGCCTTACCATCGGTGACAAGCCTGCGCGTGGCGCAAGCGATGGGTCCGGGCGCAAGGGTCCGTCGCACGACACCGGGCCCCCGATCCAGGAGCCGCCATGAAACAGACCCCGCAACAGATTCCGCAGCAACCCGGCACGCCCGGCCAGCACCGGCGGCTGTACCAGCAGATCGCCGATCGCATCCGTGTGTTGATCGATGCCGGCCGTTATCCGGTCGGCGAGCGGTTGCCGGCCGAGCGCGACCTGGCGACCCAGCTGGGTGTGTCGCGTCCGTCGGTGCGCGAGGCACTGATCGCACTGGAGATCGAGGGCAGCGTCGAAGCGCGTGCGGGCGCCGGCCTGTACGTGTGCCAGAACACACGCCGCGCGAACGCGGTTCCGTCGGCGCTGGGCGAGAGCCCGACCGAGGTGATGCAGGCACGTGCTGCGCTGGAAGGTGCCATCATCGTGCTCGCCTGCGCGCAACGCACGGCGCGGTCCATGGCTTCGGTGCGCAGCGCGCACCAGGCCATGTGCGACGCGGTGGCCGCTGGTCAGGACCCGGTGGCGCTGGACCGGCGATTCCATGTCGCGATCGCGGCGGCAACCGGCAATGCCGTGCTGCGACGCCTGGTCGGCACGTTGTTCGACGAGCGGCATGGGCCGATCGCCTCGACGCTGCAGTTGCGCTCGGAAAACGCGCAGACCTGGGCCGACGCGGTGCGCGAACACGGGGAGATCGTGCAGGCGCTGGAGAGCCGCGACCCGTTGGTGGCGCAGACGGCCATGCGCATGCACCTGGCCGCCTCGCAGCGCCGCTGGCTGGACAGCCAGTGAGCGGCCCGCGGGTGGCGCAGCCGGGCTCAGTCCCTGCCGTCTCCCAGCCAGGCACCACCGTCCCGCAGCCGGGCCTGCAACGCGGCGACGTCCAGCGTACGCGGCGCCACGCCGGCATCCGCGGCCATTGCCGCCGCCGTGCCGGCGGCCTGGCCCATGACGAAACAGCCGCCCGACACCCGCGCCGCCGACTGGCCGCCATGCGTCATCGATGCGCAGCGGCCGGCCACCAGCAGGTTGTCCATGTCCCGCACCAGCAGCATGCGCCAGGGCAGGTGGTTGTAGCCGCGGCAGTTCGGGATGTCCTGCCAGCGCAGGGCGACGCTGCCGGACACGTGTTCCTCGACCATCCAGCCGTTGACGCCGATGCTGTCGTCGAAGCTGGCGCATTGCAGCACGTCGTCTTCGCTCAGCTGGTAGTCGCCCAGGACGCGGCGCGTCTCTCGCACGCCGATCTGCGGTGCGATCTCCAGCAGGTAGGCCTGCTCGAAGCCGGGCACGCTCTCGCGCAGGAAACCGAAGAAGTCCACCGCCTGGCGCCGGCCCTGGACCTCGGCTGCGCTGAGTTGCTGCGCGTTCGTGCCGTCCACCGGCGTGCCGTCGGCGTTGGACAACTGGGTCACGTTGACGCGCCATTCGGCCGGGTTTTTCTGCGGCCGCACGATCGGGCCCTTGCGTGCAAACCGGCGGCCGGCGGCTTCGGCCTGCTCCATGAGTCCGGCAATCGTCCTGGGCGTGTCCGCGGCGCGCACCGGGTCCACCCCGTTGACCCGGAACATCGTCGACGGGTACATCATGCCCCGCCCGTCCGTGCCTTTCTCGAATGCGGCACCGGCATGGGCGGCGAGGTCGCCGTCGCCCGAACAATCGATGAACACCGTGCCCAGCACCGCCTGGCGGCCGGACTTGGTC
>JBFIDI010000111.1:0-13151 GCA_041581405.1 Burkholderiaceae bacterium | reverse complement strand
GGGCGGCGACATCCAGGTGTCGGCGGCCAGGCTGGTGCACGACGGCGCCGTGCACGCGGACGGCGCCGCCAGCATGGGCGGAAACATTCGCCTGCAGGCCGACAGCCGCCTGATCCAGGGTGCCTCGGCCAGCGCATCGGCGCAGGGCGTGCTGCGCGGTGGCGACATCCGCGTCAGCGTCGATGCGGCTCCCGACGGTGATGGCCACCTGTTCAGTTCCGCCACGCTGGATGCCAGCGCCAGCAGCGGCGTCGGCGGCGCGGTCACGGTGACCGGCCGCGAGGTCACGCTCGCGGCGGCGCAGGTCCGCGCCGACGGCGATGCCGGCGGCGGCACGATCCGTGTCGGCGGCGGTCGCGCCGGCGCCGATGCGACGATGGACAACGCCCGCAACCTGACGGTCACGGCCGCCAGCACCTTGCAGGCCAGCGCGCGTGTCGATGGCGACGGCGGCACGATCACGACCTGGGCCGAAGCCGGCAATCGATTTGCCGGAGCCATGACGGCGCGCGCGGGTGCGCAGGGCGGCAACGGCGGCACGCTCGAGGTGTCGGCGCGCCAGCAGGTGCAGTTCGGCGGCAGTGCCGACGCCGGTGCGCCGAACGGGCAGGGCGGACACTTCCTGCTCGACCCGAAATACATCCTGATCCAGACCCCGGTCTTCGTGCCGGGGGTCAGCGTCGAGTTGCTCGACCCCAACCCCGGCGCGGGCGACCTGTTCGGGCAAAACCTGCAGGTGCTGGGCAACGGCAATATCCTGGTGTTCGATTCGAACGACGATTTCGCCGCCACCAACGCGGGCGCCATCTACCTGTTCGATGGCCTCACGGGTGCCCTGATCTCGAACCTGCGCGGCAGCACGGCCAACGACCGCATCGGCAGCAGTGGCGTGGTGCGCAACCTCAGTGCCGGCAACGTGCTGGTGTCCAGTCCGTTCTGGAACGGGTCGGCCGGCGCGTTGACACCGTTCGGCATGACCTCGGGTGTTTCCGGCGCGCTGTCGTCGGGCAACAGCCTGGTCGGTTCGAACACCGGAGACCAGATCGGCAGCAGCGGCATCACGTCGATGTCCGGCGGCAAGCTGGCCATCTTCAGTCCGAACTGGAACAGCGGTGCCGGCGCCATCACCTGGGCCGACGGCGCCACCGGCATCACCGGCGTGGTCTCGTCGGCCAACAGCCTGGTCGGCGCCATGGCCAACGACCGGGTCGGCAACAGTGGCCTGTCATCCATCGGCAGCGGCCGGTACTACGTCGCTACCTCGGCCTGGAACAGCAATGCCGGTGCCGTGACCTGGATCGATCCGGCGTCGCCGGTGGTGGGCGTGATGGGTTCGGCCAACAGCCTGGTCGGCGCGGCGCCGGGAGACCAGGTCGGATCGGGCGGCATCTACAACCTGCTGGGCGGCAAGTGGACCATCTTCAGCCCGAACTGGAACGGCACCCGCGGCGCCGTCACGTTCATGGACCAGGCCAGCGGCCTGACGGGAGTCGTCGGCGGTGGCAACAGCCTGGTGGGCACGGATCCGGGCGACCGGGTCGGCAACGGATACTGGGACTACGTCGGCGGCAAGCTCGCGATCCTCAGCCCGGACTGGGCCAACGGGCCGGGCGCGACGGCGGCAGGCGCGATCACCTGGTTCGACTCGGCCTCGATCGTCACCGGCGCCGTGTCGGCGGCCAACAGCCTGGTGGGCAGCCACACCGACGACCGGGTCGGCGACGCCGGCGTCGAATATCTCGACGGCACCCGCTACCTGATCATCAACCCGAACTGGAACAACGACACCGGTGCCGTGACCTGGGTCGACAGCAGTGCACCTCCGGTCGGCGTGGTCTCGAACAACAACAGCCTGGTCGGCAGTTCGGCCGGTGACCAGGTCGGCTCGGGCTGGTTCGAAGATTTCGGTTATGGCAAGTTGGCCGTATTCAGTCCGGACTGGGACGCCGCCAAGGGTGCGGTGAGCTGGATCAGCACCCTCACCGGCGGTACCGGTTTCGTGGACGCCACCAACAGCCTGGTGGGCACCAACGACGGTGACCGTGTTGGCGGCTACGCCCAATACAGTTATCTCGGTGGCTCCCTTGTCGCGATCCTGAGCGAAGACTGGGCCAATACACCGGCCGCTTCGCGAGCCGGCGCGGTGACCTGGGTCGACGCCAGCGTCGGTCTCGTCGGTGCGGTGGGTGCGGGCAACAGCCTGGTCGGCAGCCAGGCCAACGACCGGGTCGGCTCCGATGGTGTGACCTGGCTCGACGGCACCCACTTCGCCGTGGTTTCGCCGCAGTGGAATGGCGCGCGCGGGGCCGTGACCTGGGTCGATTCCACATCGCCGGTCACGGGTGCCGTCGACAACACCAACAGCCTGGTGGGTGGCTCGGCCAATGACCGGGTGGGCAACGAAGGGGTCTACAGCGTCGGCGGCAAGAGCATGGTGTTCAGCCGCAACTGGGGCAACGGCAAGGGTGCGGTGAGCTGGCTGGACAACGCGACCGGCGGCTCCGGCGTCGTGGATGCGACGAACAGCCTGGTGGGTTCGACCGTGGGAGACTACGTGGGCGGATTCGCCGACTTCGACTACATCGGCAGCAAGGTCGCCATCATCAGCACCACCTGGGCCAACGGCCTGGCGAGCGCCGCGGGCGCGATCACCTGGGCCGATCCGTCGGTCGGGGTGGTGGGCGTGGTCGCGGCGGGCAACAGCCTGGTCGGTGCCGCCACCAACGACAGGGTCGGCGACTACGGCATCGAATACCTGGACGGCACGCACTATCTGGTGCGAACCCCGAACTGGAACACCAGCATGGGAGCCGTGACCTGGATCGATTCCGACGCACCGGTCGTCGGTGCCATCGGCGCGGCCAACAGCCTGGTGGGTGACACCGTCGGCGACCAGATCGGCAGCTCCGGTGTGCAGAACCTGTTCAACGGTCGGTCCATCGTCATGAGTCCCGCCTGGCACGCCAACCGGGGTGCGGTGACCTGGCTCGACCATGCCACCGGCGTGACGGGTGTGGTCGATGCGAGCAACAGCCTGGTCGGCTCGACACCGGGCACGACGGCCACCGGCGACCGCATCGGCGCGCTGGGTTACCAGAACCTGGGCAACCTGCTCGTGTTGCGCGCACCCAACTGGAACAACGGCGCAGCCGCGCTGGCCGGCGCCGTCACCTTTGCCGATCCGCTCGCCGGGATCACCGGCGCGGTGTCGGCGGCCAACAGCCTGGTCGGAACGCAGGCCGGCGACCGGATCGGCAATGCGTCGCTGGCCTCGCTGAGCAATGGCAACTACTACCTGCTGTCGTCGAACTGGAACAACAACGCCGGTGCGGTGACGTTCGTGAACCCCAATGCCGCGCCGCTGCAGGGGGCCGTCGGGTCCGGCAACAGCCTGGTGGGCGCGTCGGCCGCGGACATGGTCGGCGGCAACGGCGTGCAGAACCTGTTCAACGGCAAGGCGCTGGTGTTCAGCCCGGGCTGGAACGGGGGCATGGGCGCGGTCACCTGGTTCGACACCGTCAACGGGACCACCGGCACGGTTGGCGCGGCCAACAGCCTGGTCGGCTCGACGGCTGGCGACAGCGTGGGATCGTCCGGCCGCACCTCGGCGGGCAGCTGGATCGGCATCCGCAGTCCGAACTGGGACAACGGCCTGGTCACCGACGCCGGCGCCATCACCTGGGCGGATGCGTTCAACGGCATCACTGGTGCCGTCAGTGCCGCCAACAGCCTGGTCGGCGCGGCTCCGAACGACCGGGTCGGAACCAATGCCGCCGACTACGTGTCGGGTTCCCGTTCGGCCGTGCGCACCACGACCTGGGGCGCGGGCGCGGGCGCCGTCACCTGGATCGACCATGCGGCGCCCACGGTCGGCCTGGTCAGTTCGCTCAACAGCCTGACCGGCTCCACGCCGGGCGATCTGGTCGGCAGCGGTGGTTTCAGTTATGGCAACGGTTACGTGTTGCTGCGCAGCACCTCGTGGAGCAGCAGCCGGGGCGCGGTGACCTGGGTCGATGTCAACGCGCCGCTGACCGGTGTGTTGTCCTCGGCCAACAGCCTGGTCGGCGCCAACCCCAACGATTTCATCGGCAGCAGCGGCGTGGGTTTCATGTCCAACGGGGACTACTACGTGCGCAGCACGAATTTCGCCAGCAATGCCGGTGCCGTGACCGTCGGCGCCGCTGCCGGCGGCATCTCGGGCGTCGTGTCGGCCGCCAACAGCCTGGTCGGTCAGAACGCCAACGACGGATACGGCGGCACGGTCCAGGAGATCAGCGGCTCGCGCCTGCTGGTGCGGGCATCCAATGCCGACAGCGGCGGCTTGGCGAACAACGGCCGGGTGCATATCTACTCCGGTGGTGCGGGTGGTGGCGGCGGGCCGGGCGGGCCGCTGGGCGGACAGGCGTTCTCGGACAACCTGGCCAGCCTGATCACGATCAGCCCGGCACAGCTGACGGCCATCCTCAATACCGGTACCGCGGTGTCGCTGCAGGCCAACAGCGACATCACGCTCGATGTGTTGTCCGACATCATCGTCGACAACCCCTCGGGAACCGGCGGCAAGCTGACGCTGCAGGCCGGGCGCAGCATCTACCTGAATTCCAGCATCGTGACCGACGGGGGCGACCTGGACCTCATCGCGAACGAACTCGCCAGCAACGGCGTGTTGACGTCGCACCGCGACCCTGGCCTTGCCGAGATCGTCATGGCCAACGGCACCCGGCTCGATGCCGGCGCCGGTTCGGTCAAGCTGTTGCTGCGCGACGGCGCCGGTCGTACCGGAACGCAGGCCGCCGCGCTGGGAATCCGGATGCGCAGCATCAGCGCGGGCACGCTGCTGGCCCAGGCCGACACCGGGGCCGTGCTCATCGGCGCCGAGGCGGCGACCGCACCCAGCGAGATCGTCGTGCTCGGCAACGCCAGCATCATCGCCAAGACCTCGGTGTCGCTGCTCGGTGGCATGGCTGGCGCGCAGGCCGTGTTGTCGGCCGATGGCCAGATCACGATCGCTTCGCCGGATCCGCTCGTCGACCCGGCGCCGGTCCTGACCCTGACCAACGGGGGCTCGTCGGCGCGTATCGTCAACCCGCCGGGCACGTTCCCGCTGATCCTGTCGGGTTCGCAGTGCATCGGCTGCACCGTCGTGTCGGACTTCGAGATCACGGGCTCCAGCGGCAGCATCATCGAGGTCATCACCAGTTCCCTGCTCACGCTGCAGGACAATTTCCCGGACGTGTTCAAGCGGCAGCCGACGGACGACGACGACGACATCGGCATCGACGCCGGCGAGACCTGCCAATAATCGGGCCCGACCATGAAGACTACGAAGAACCTCTGCTTTCTGGCCCTGGTGCTCGCCACGCCGATCATCGGCCTCGCCGCTCCGGCCGGCGAGGTCGAATTTGCCAAGGGAGTCGGAGCCGCGCAGGCGGCCTCCGGCGTGCCGCGGATCCTGAGCCAGGGCGTGCCGATCCAGCCGGGCGATACCGTGACCATGGGCTCGAACAGTTTTGCGGTGCTCCGGCTGACCGACGGCACACGCATGACCCTGCGGCCGAACACGGCGATCCGGTTCGACGAATACGCCTACAAGGAACCCGACAAGCCGGACGGATTCTTCACCAGCCTGTTCAAGGGCGGGGTGCGCATGGTCACCGGCCTGATCGCCAAGACCTCGCCGAGCGCGGCGCGCCTGACCACCCCGACCGCGACCGTGGGCATCCGCGGCACCGACTTCGATGCCCGCATCTGCGGTACCGATTGCACCACCGATGCGGGCCGCATCGCCCAGCCCTCCGGACCGGCCAACGTCGCGGCCAGTGCGCGGGTGGCCGCGGCACTCGGTCCGTTGTCGGCCGTGTCGCCCGGCGGCGAACGGCGCACCGTCATCGAAGGCGGGCCGGTGTACCCGGGCGAGATCCTCGAGACGTCCAGCACCGGCCATGCCGTGCTCGTGTTCCGCGACAACACCAAGGTCACGGTCCAGCCTCGCACGCAGTTCAGGGTCGAGAACTTCGTCTACAACCGGGACAGTCCGAGCGACGGTTCCGTCATCTTCAACCTGTTGCGTGGTGGCATGCGGGTGCTGACCGGCCTGGTGGGGCGCTCGCGGCCGCAGGCCGTGCGCATGACGACGCCGACCGCCACCGTGGGCATTCGCGGCACCGGCGTGGACATCGTCAGCGAACCGGACAGCTGCGCCGTGCCCGGCGGTGCCCCGGGTTGCACCATGGTGGCGACCTGGGACGGCGAGGGCGTGCTCAACCCGGGCACGGCCAACGAATTCCCGGTGCCCACCGGCGTGTTCGCGGTGCAGGACAGCACGACGTCCGCGCCACGCACCTTGCCCACGCCGCCGCCGATCATGATCAACATCCCGACGCCACGCCCCGATACCGTGCCGTCGAGTGCCGAGCAGCTGTTCAGCGCCAACGAGATCGACGAAGCCGACGTGGGCCTGTTCGTGTTCTCGCGGGATGGACACCTGTCGCTGACCAGCGGAGACAAGACCATCGACATCGCGCGTGGCGAGACCGGCTTCCTCAATGCCGACGGCACGCAGCTGGTGCGGGCGGTGGTCACGCCGAACTTCCTGGAGTTCGACTTCATTCCACGGCCGGACCGCCTCAATCCGAATGCGGCGCGCCTGCTCGACCTTGCCGGCGCGTTCCGCGTGCGGGCCCAGGTCTGCCGCTAGAACCAGGACATCCCCCATGCAGATGCACAAGAAACACCTCGCCCTCGCGATCCTGGCCCTGTCCGGGCTCATGCGTCCGGCCCTGGCCCAGATCACCTCGCCGCAACCCGCCGAAGCCAGCTTCACCGTCAGCGGATATGTGGTCGAGGGCGACAATCCGCTGGGCGAGGCACGGACGCAGGCCGCGCTGGCGCCTTTTGTCGGCAGGCACGAAGGCATCGAACGGCTGCAGCAGGCGGCCACGGCGCTGGAGACCCTGTTGCGCGAGAACGGTTACGGCTTTTACCGCGTGGTACTGCCCCCGCAGGACATCGGCGGCGTGATCCGCCTGCAGATGTTCCGATTCACCGTGGGGACGGTCGACGTCAAGGGCAACCAGTTCTTCTCGAACGACAACATCCTGCGCAGCCTGCCGCAGCTGGCGGCCGGGTCGTCGCCCAACACGAATGCGCTGGCGCGCGACCTGGCCCTGGCGAACGAGAATCCCAGCAAACGGGCCAACGTGACCTTCCGGCAGGGACAACTGGCCGACACCGTGGACGCCAGCGTCGACGTGAAGGACTCGCGCACCGTCAGCGCCTTCGTGCTGCTCAACAACACCGGAACCTCGCAGACCGGCAATGGCCGGCTCACGCTGGGCGCCTCGCACGCCAACCTGTTCGACAAGGACCACCAGGCAACCTTCACCTACACCACGTCGCCGACCGAGCCGGGACGGGTCCACCAGTGGGGGGGCTATTACCGTGCACCGCTGTATGACCACGGGGCCATGGTCTCGGGTTATTACACGACCTCCAGCGTGTCCTCGGGGGTGGTCGCCAACACCATCAACGTCACCGGTCGCGGCGATTTCGCCGGCATCGCCGTGAGTTATTACCTGGCGCCCAAGGGAGACTACCGCTCGTACCTGACCCTGGGCCTGGACGACAAGCATTTCCGCAATGACAAGATCACCACGCTGGGCGGTGCCGCGCTGTTTCCGAACTACCGCACCCGCCCCCTGTCGCTGTCGTACACCGGGCGGTTCCAGAAGCAGTGGGGGCAGTGGGGCTACAACCTGGAATTCGCGCACAACCTCTCCAGCGGGGGCGGCAATGACGACGCGGCCTATGTGGCCAACCGCGCGGGCGCGTCGACCAGCTGGAACGCCTTGCGTTACGGTTTCGATGTCGCGTTCCCGTTGCCCGCGCAATGGCTGTTCATGGCCCGGCTGCGGGGGCAGGACAGCGGCGACGCGCTGGTGCCGGGCGAGCAGTTCGGCATCGGCGGCGCCTTGTCCCTGCGCGGATTGCCCGAGCGGGTGTTGTCCGGCGATTCGGGGCACTGGGGCAACCTCGAATTCTGGACGCCGGCGCTGGCCGAGAACCTGCGCATGCTGGTGTTCTACGATTTCGGCCGCATCCGCCGCCACAACGACGCCACCTTGCCGTCGGCCTCGGTCAGCTCGTTCGGGTTCGGCCTGCGCTGGACCATGGGCAAGCAGCTGTCGGCCAGCCTGGACCTGGGCCACGTGCTCAGCGGGCACAACAAGCTGCCGGCCGGCACCTCGCGCGACCGGGCGCACCTGAACGTCAGTTATCAGTTCTGAGCCGCGGCGGCTCGGCCGGTGCCGTCTCCGGTGGCGGCAGCGCCAGCCCGGCATCGAGCACGACCTGCACGCATTCCTTGAGGTGTTGCTCGCCCAGGTAACGCACGGCGGAATAACCGACCACGGCGGCCACGGCCTGGCCGGCCAGCGGAACGTACTTGGCGGCCTGCTTGGCCGTCAGCCGCACACCCACGACCTGCGCCGCGCGCAGGATAAGTTCGCGCGTGATGGTCTTGCCGACCAGCAAGGAGCCCACGCCGTTGATCGCCTTTTGCAGGTGTTCGCGCTTGCGCGGACCGAGCCGCTGGATCTGTGCCGGCGTCAGGCCGAAGCGGGCATTGATCTGCGGCACCAGCTTGGACAACATCGCGGCGTCGACCGCCCAGTCCAGGCCGGGAATCGGCACCGTGCTGGCGGCGGCGGACACCAGCGAGCGGCGGTGCAGCAGCTTGCGGCAATCCAGCACGGCCGCCGTGAGGGCGGCGTTGCCTTTGGCGAGTTCGAGGGCGGTCGGCATGGGGTTGGGTACGGTATCGGCCTCAATATAGCGCGGTTCGGGTGGTGCCGGCCCGGCCAGGGGTGAAAGCGCGGGCTGCGGGACCCGGCATGGCGATGGCGCGCCCCGTGCGCCGCCCACGCCGCGGGCCATCGCGACGGGGCCGCGCCGGGACATGCCCGCCGGCCGCGGCGGTCCGACACGGTATCATCCGGGCATCCTGCCACGGATGCATCCGTGGCGGCGGGCCATGCCCTACCGGTTTCATTTTCCAATCCCGTCGTGAACCACCAGCAGTAGTCGTCCGTGCGTCTCAATTCGATCAAGTTATCGGGTTTCAAGTCCTTCGCCGAACCCACCCATTTCCAGCTGCCCGGGCAGCTGGTGGGGGTCGTGGGGCCGAACGGCTGCGGCTAGTCCAACATCATGGACGCCGTACGCTGGGTGCTGGGCGAGAGCCGCGCCAGCGAGTTGCGCGGCGAGTCGATGCAGGACGTGATCTTCAACGGCACGACGACGCGCAAGCCGGCCAGCCGCTCCAGCGTCGAGCTGATCTTCGAGAACGCCGATCACCGGGCCGGCGGGCAATGGGGCCAGTTTGCCGAGATCGCCGTCAAGCGGGTGCTGACACGCGACGGCACCAGCAGTTATTACATCAACAACCAGCCGGTGCGCCGGCGCGACGTGCAGGACGTGTTCCTGGGCACGGGCCTGGGCCCGCGCGCCTACGCCATCATCGGCCAGGGCACGATCAGCCGCATCATCGAGTCCAAGCCGGAAGAGTTGCGCCTGTTCCTCGAGGAGGCGGCGGGTGTCTCGAAATACAAGGAGCGCCGGCGCGAGACCGAACACCGGCTGCACGATACGCGCGAGAACCTGACCCGGGTGGAGGACATCCTGCGCGAACTCGGCAGCAACCTCGACAAGCTCGAGAAGCAGGCCGAGGTGGCGCAGAAATACAACGCGCTGCAATCCGACATCACGCTGCGGCAGCAGCAGCTGTGGCTGCTCAAGCTGACCGAGGCGCAGGCGGACCAGGAGCGCATCCACCGCGACGTGCAGAGCGCGGTCAATGCGATGGAGAGCCAGGTCGCCGACCTGCGCCAGGTCGAAGCCAGCCTGGAGACGGTGCGCCAGGCGCACTACGCGGCCGGCGACCAGGTCAACCAGGCCCAGGGGCGGCTGTACGAGGCCAGCACCGAAGTCGGACGGCTCGAGGCCGAGATCCGTTTTGTCGTCGAAGGCCGCCAGCGCGCCGAACAGCGCTTGGCCACGCTCAAGGAGCAGGCCGCCCAATGGGCCCAGCGCCGCGCCGACGCGGAGCAGGAGATCGAGACGCTGGTGCAGAACGCACAGCAGGCCGAGGAAGAAAGCACGGTGCTGGCCGCGCGGGTCGAGGACCAGGCCCAGCAGCAGCCCCAGTTGCAGGACGCGCTGCGCTCGGCCCAGGCCCAGGCCAGCGAACAACGTGCGCTGGTCGGGCAGGTGCAGCAGCAGATCCAGGTGCTCGCCGCCGAGCAACGCAGCGTGCAGGAACAGTCGCGCCAGCAGGAGACCCGGCGCGAGCGGCTCGACGCCGACCAGCGCGCCCTGCAGGCGCCGGACGAACAGCAGCTGGCTGAACTCGAGTCGCAGTGGGAGCAGGCCAAGGAGGCGGTCGCCATCGCCGAGGCACGGCTGCAGGAGCTGCAGGAGGCGCTGCCGGCGCTGGAGCAGGCTCGGCGCGACCACCAGCAGGCCGTCAATGCCGAGGCCTCGCGCCAGGCCGCGCTGAACGCCCGCATGGAGGCGCTCAAGGCCTTGCAGGAGAAGGTCCGCACCGACGGCAAGCTGCAGCCCTGGTTGCAGAAACACGGGCTCGAATCGCTGGCCGGCCTGTGGAGCCGCATCCATGTGCAGCAGGGCTGGGAGAACGCGCTCGAGTCGGCATTGCGCGAGCGCATGGGCGCGCTGGAGGTATCGCGCCTCGAGATGGTGCGGGCCTTTGCCGCCGAGCCGCCACCGGCCAAGCTGGTGTTCTTCAGCCTGCCCGAGGCGGCCGCGCCGGCGCCGGCCGCAAGCCTGCCGCGCCTGGCCGACCTGCTGCTGCTCAACGATGCCGCCCTGGGCGCCTTGTTGCGCGGCTGGCTGCACGGCTGTTACACCGCGTCCAGCCTGGAAGAGGCGATGGCCGCACGCGCCAGCCTGCAACCCGGCGAAACCATCTATGTCCGCGACGGCCATGCCGTCAGCGCCCACAGCGTGACCTTCTACGCGCCGGACTCCGAACAGGCCGGCATGCTGGCCCGGGCCCAGGAGATCGAGAACCTGGAGAAACAGTCGCGTGCCCAGGCCCTGATCTGCGAGCAGAGCCGGCACGACCTGGCGCGCAGCGAGTCGGCGCTGGCCGAGGCCTCGAGCAGCCTGGCCCAGCTGCGCCGCGACGCGGCCACGCACCAGGGCCAGTCGCACGCGCTGCAGGTCGAGACCCTGCGTGTGCGCCAGCAGGCCGAGCAGGCACGGGCCCGCGGCACCCAGCTGGCCGGCGAGCTGGCCGAGATCGACGCGCTGCTGGAAGAACTGCAGGAGCGCCGCGTGACGGCCGAGGCGCGGTTCGAGGAACTCGACATGCAGCTGGCCGATGCGCAGGAGCGCCAGACCCAGGTGGATGACCGGGTGATTCAGGCCGAACGCGCGCTGGCCGAGAGCCGCGAGCAGCAACGCAGCGTCGAGCGCCAGGCGCAGGAGGCCGAATTCGCACTGCGCAGCCTGCGTTCGCGCCAGTCCGAGCTCGAACGTGCCATCACCACCGCGAGCCAGCAGGCGGCCGCGATCGAGCTGGAGCAGTCCAGCGCCGCGCAGGACCTGACCCGGTTGAGTGACGCCGCTGCCCAGGCCGGCTTGCACAACGCCCTGGAAGTCAAGCTCGAACGCGAGAAGGAGCTCGGCGCCAGGCGCAGCGAATACGACGACCTGACCGCCCAGCTGCGCGCCAGCGACGAGCGCCGCCTCGGTCTCGAGCGCGCACTCGACCCGATGCGTCAACGCATCACCGACCTGCAGCTCAAGGAACAGGCGGCCCGGCTCGGGTCCGAGCAGTACCAGCAGCTGCTCGACGACGCCCATGCCGACATCGAGGCCTTGCGGGCATCGATCGCCCGCGACAACGTGCGCCTGGCCGGGCTGCAGCAATCCATCGACCGTCTGGGTGCCGAGGTGACGGCCCTGGGCGCCGTCAACCTGGCCGCGCTCGACGAGCTGACCTCGGCGCGCGAGCGCAAGCAGTTCCTCGATGCCCAGTCTGCCGACCTGCAGGAGGCGATGACGACGCTGGAGGATGCGATCCGCAAGATCGATGCCGAGACGCGCGAACTGCTCTCGGGCACCTTCAACACCGTCAACGAGCATTTCGGCCGCATGTTCCCCGAGCTGTTCGGCGGCGGCAATGCCCGGCTGGTCATCACCGGCGAGGAGATCCTGGACTCCGGCGTCCAGGTGATCGCGCAGCCGCCGGGCAAGAAGAACCAGACCATCCACCTGCTGTCCGGCGGCGAGAAGGCGCTGACCGCGATCGCGCTGGTGTTTGCGATCTTCCAGCTCAATCCGGCACCGTTCTGCCTGCTCGACGAGGTCGATGCGCCGCTGGACGATGCCAATACCGAGCGTTACGCCAAGCTGGTCACCAGCATGAGCCAGGAGACGCAGTTCCTGTTCATCAGCCACAACAAGATCGCGATGGAAATGGCAAAACAACTGATCGGCGTGACCATGCAGGAACAGGGCGTGTCGCGCATCGTCGCCGTCGACATGGACGCCGCACTCGACATGGCCGAGGCCGCCTGAGGCCATGGAGGGCGGCATGAGTACCCTGCAGATCGGCCTGGCGATTGCCGGCGGACTGGTGCTGGCGGCCGTCGTGGCCCATGGCGCCTGGTCGGCGCGCAAGGTGGCACCGCGCCAGGCGCAACCCGGCGAGGACGAGGAGCCGGTGGCCCAGGAACCGGCGGGCATCGAACCCAGCCTGGACGATGCCGAATTCGTCGCGCCCGCGGTGCCGCAGGCGCCGCCGGAAAAACGGCCGGGCCTCGATGCCTTGATCGACGTCATCGCACCGATCGCGCTCGAAGCCGAGGTACGGGCCGAGGTGGCGCTGGCCGCGTTGCCCACGACACGGCGGGTCGGCAGCAAGCCGTTCGCGGTCGAGGGGCTCAATGTGCGCAGCCGGCACTGGGAGGTGCCGTCGGCCGGCCAGAGCTACGAGGCGTTCCAGGCCGGCGTGCAACTGGCCAACCGGTCCGGGGCGCTCAACGAGATCGAGTTCTCCGAGTTCGTCGCCAAGGCGCAGGCTTTCAGCGATGCGGTCGGCGGCACGCCCGATTTTCCGGACATGC
>JBFIDI010000110.1:0-13158 GCA_041581405.1 Burkholderiaceae bacterium | reverse complement strand
TACGGCGTGGTGGTATGGGATGAAGAACTCATTTCTGCTCCAGGCTCTCGATTCAATATGCTGTTGACTTGTTTCCGATTCCCGCTCGCGCGCTCAGGCCGCGACCCAGTTCACGAGCACGATCAAGCCCGCAACCAGCACGAAGACACCGACAAAACCGGCGACCAGCACGTGGATCGGATTGATGCGCGTGCCTTCCTGTTCGTGGTCCTTGCGCCGGCGCACGCCGAAGAACGACCATGCGATGGTCTTGGCCGTGTTCCAGGCCGAGGCTTGCACGGGCGTGCCCGCACCACCGGCTTGTTCGTGCTGCGTGCTCATGTGCCGGCCTTGCTCGGCGCCAGCGGCTCGGGCGGCTCGACGGCGACGGTGGAACCGGGCGCGGGCGGAACCGGCCCGCCCACTTCGAAGAAGGTGTACGACAAGGTGATGGTCGTGACATCGCGCGAGATCTTGGGGTCGATGACAAACGCCACCGGCCAGGACTTCTTCTCGCCGGGCTCGAGCGTGTACTGGTTGAAGCAGAAACACTCGAGCTTGTTGAAATGCGGACCGGCCTGGCGCGGCGCGTAGCTCGGTATCGCCTGGGCCGCCATGCGGCGGTCCTGGGCGTTCTGGAATTCGTAGACGACCGTGGCCAGTTCGCCGGGGTGGACCTGCACCGAACGACGCTCGGGCTTGAAGGTCCAGGGCCCACGGGCATTGGCGTCGAACTCGACGGTGATCGTGCGGCTGGTGTCGACCTGGGTGTTCGCTGCGACGCTGGAGGTGGCGCCGGGGATGTTGTGGTCACCCAGCGCCAGCACGTTGATGCCGGTGATGTTGCAGATCGCGTTGTACAGCGGACCGAGCGCATAACCGAAGGCCAGCATGGCCACGGCCACCACCAGCAGCTTGCGCGCCATGGTCAGGTTCTGGTAGCGGCGGCGCATGGCTCAGCCCCCCAGGAACGCCATCTTGACGATGATGCCCAGCATGAAGACGGCCGCCACCGAGGCCAGGATCAGGGCCAGGCGCAGGTTGGACTTCTTCTGTTCGGGGCTCATGGTCGTCACGCGTGCGTGTGCTTCAGCCGACGATGCGGGTCGCGGTCGCGTCCAGCTTGGGCGGGTTCTCGAAGGTGTGGAAGGGTGCGGGAGACGGCACTTCCCACTCCAGGCCTTCAGCGGCTTCCCAGGGTTTCTGGGCTGCTTTTTCACCCTTGCCCATCATGCAGGGCAACACGATGAAGAAGAAGAAATACACCTGGGCGATACCGAAGGCGAAGGCGCCCACGGATGCGACCGCATTGAAGTCGGCGAACTGCATCGGGTAGTCGGCGTAACGACGGGGCATGCCGGCCAGTCCCAGGAAGTGCATCGGGAAGAAGGTGATGTTGAACGCGATCAGCGACCACCAGAAGTGGATCTTGCCGCGGGTCTCGTTGTACATCACGCCGGTCCACTTGGGCATCCAGTAGTAGACGCCGGCGAACATCGCGTACAGCGAACCGGCCACCAGCACGTAGTGGAAGTGCGCGACGACGTAATAGGTGTCCTGCAGCTGGATGTCGATCGGCGCCATCGCCAGGATCAGGCCGGTGAAGCCGCCCATCGTGAACACGAAGATGAAGCCCACCGCGAACAACATCGGCGTCTCGAAGGTCATCGAGCCCTGCCACATGGTGGCGATCCAGTTGAAGATCTTCACGGCCGTGGGCACCGCGATCAGCATGGTCGCGTACATGAAGAACAGCTGGCCGGTCACCGGCATGCCGGTGGTGAACATGTGGTGGGCCCAGACCACGAAACTCAGGATCGCGATGCTGGAGGTGGCGTACACCATCGAGGTGTAGCCGAACAGGCGCTTGCGTGCGAAGGCCGGTACCACCTGGCTGATGATGCCGAACGCCGGCAGGATCATGATGTAGACCTCGGGGTGGCCGAAGAACCAGAAGATGTGCTGGTACATGACCGGGTCGCCACCGCCACCGGGGTTGAAGAAGCTGGTGCCGAAATGGCGGTCGGTCAGCGTCATCGTGATGGCGCCCGCGAGCACGGGCATCACCGCGATCAGCAGGTAGGCGGTGATCAGCCAGGTCCAGGCGAACATCGGCATCTTCATCAGCGTCATGCCGGGAGCGCGCATGTTCAGGATGGTCACGATGATGTTGATCGAGCCCATGATGGAGCTGGCGCCCAGGATGTGCAGCGCGAAGATGCCGGCGTCCATGCTCGGGCCCATCTGCAGCGTCAGCGGTGCGTACAGCGTCCAGCCGGCGGCGGGTGCGCCGCCGGGCATGAAGAACGAACCGACGACCATCAGGCCGGCCGGGATCAGCAGCCAGAAGCTGAAGTTGTTCATGCGCGCGAACGCCATGTCGGAGGCGCCGATCTGCAGCGGGATCATCCAGTTCGCGAAACCCACGAAGCCCGGCATGATGGCGCCGAACACCATGATGATGCCGTGCATGGTCGTGAGCTGGTTGAACAGCTCCGGGTTCACCAGCTGCAGGCCCGGCTGGAACAGCTCGGTACGGATCAGCAGCGCGAGCACGCCGCCGATCATCAGCATCGTGAACGAGAACAGCAGGTACAAGGTACCGATGTCCTTGTGGTTGGTCGCAAACACCCAGCGCCGCCAGCCGGTGGGGGCGTGGTGGTCATGGTGCTCGTCGTGGGCGTGGCCGTCGTGGTCCAGTACTGCGCTCATGCTGATTTCCTTGTCAATTCACTCGTCTTCGTTCGATGGACAACGCGGGCCTACTGGCGTGCGCTCTGGACGGCCGCCGGCTGCACGATCTGGCCGGTCTGGTTCGACCAGTGGTTCTTGGTATAGGTGATGACGGCTGCGATCTCGGTGTCGCTGAGCTGCCGCCATGCCGGCATCGCGCCATTGTTCTGGCCGTTGAGCAAGATGTCGATCTGCTTGCTGGCGTCGGCATCGAGCACCACGGGCGCGCCATCGAGCGCCTTGATCGGGCCTGCGCCCTTGCCGGTGGCCTGGTGGCAGGCCTGGCAATTGGCCGCGTAGACCTTCTCGCCGCGCGCGACCAGGTCTTCGAGCGTCCACACCTTGGACGGATCGTCGCGCTTGGCGGCGATCTTCTTCATTTCTTCGCCCACCCACTTGGTGTAGTCCTCGGCCGACACCACCTTGACGTGGATCGGCATGTAGGCATGTTCCTTGCCGCACAACTCGGCACACTGCCCGTAGTAGTCGCCGATCTTCTCGGCGCGGAACCAGGTGTCGCGCACGAAGCCGGGAATGGCGTCCTGCTTGATGCCGAAGGACGGCACCATGAAGGCGTGGATCACGTCGTTGGCGGTCGTGATGATGCGGATCTTCCTGTCCACCGGCACTACCAGCGGGTTGTCCACCTTGAGCAGGTAGTCGTCGAGCGGCGCGTCGGCCTTGGGGCCGCCGGCATCGGACAAGGCCCGGTGCTCGCTGTCGAGCGCCGACAGGAAGCCGATGCCCTCGCCTTCGCCGTTGAGGTAGTCGTAACCCCACTTCCACTGCATGCCGGTGGCCTTGATGGTCAGGTCGGCGTTGGTGGTGTCCTTCATCGCGACGATGACCTTGGTGGCCGGCAAGGCCATCAGGATCACGATGATGAAGGGGATGATGGTCCAGATGATCTCGACCGTGACCGATTCATGGAAGGTGGCCGCCTTGTGGCCCACCGACTTGCGGTGCTTCCAGATCGAATAGAACATGACGGCAAACACGGCCACGAAGATCACCGTGCACACGATCAGCATGAACCAGTGCAGCCAGGCCTGCTCGGCGGCGATCTGGGTCACCGGCGGATGCAGGTTGAGCTGGTTGACGGCCGGGCCGCCCGGCAGGTCCTTCACCTGGGCCAGCGCCATCGGCGCAACGGCCAACCCGGCAGCCGCCGTCGTCACCAGAGAAGCCAACTTGCCCGCAATGCTCTTCATCATGATCAATTCTTTGCCTCAAATATGCACCGGTCCGCACCCCGGGGAATGCGACGCCTTCATGCTCCGCGCAATGCCATCCTGATTTCGCGGGCCAGCAGCGGCCGCAACTCAGGCCGCACAAAACGCCCAATATGCACAGTTCTGCCCTGCTCCGACAACGCGATCAGCGAGCTGTCGGCCGCACCAGGCTCCACCCTGACCCATTCGCGCCGGAACTCGGAGCGGCTCAAGCGCCCGCCGTTTTCCTGCTCGATGACCAGTTGCCCCTCGGTCAGACGGATCGTTTCCCCATCGCTCGCATGCCGGGCATACACCAGGAACGCAATCCCCACGGCCACCAGCTCGATCCAGGCAATCGGCAGCACCAGAGTGGCACCCTTGACCCAGAACAACACACCGATGGCCAGCGAAACCACGCACAGCGACAGGTAGATCAGAACCAGCTGTCGCGGCGTGACCGAACAGTTACGCCGCAAGAACCACTGAAAGTTCTGTCCCTGAACCGTCGCAAAGCGAAAAACCGGATTCATCACGCGTCTTTCCATCCCAACGCCATGCCATCTGCACACGGCCCGGTGAAACCACGGGGAAATGCCCGCAATTCAACCGGGGCATTGTAGCCGACCGACCCACGCCTTCCGCCTTGCTCCGGCATGGCCCATGCCCTTTAGCGCGTTTGCGCGGGATCACGCTTGCCTTGCTGCAGAACGCGCCGCATGTCGTCCAGCGACAGCACCGTTTCACCCTGGACCGGCAGGCGCGGTTGCGGCTTGAGCGCATGGCCGTAGACGACCTCGAACGTCAACTCCAGCTGGCCGTCTCCCGAAGGGCCGCCGCCCAGGCCGGACAAGGCCTGCCAGAGCTGCGCCTGCCAGCGCCGACCACGCAGGCCGGCGAAACGTTGCGGATGCAGGTTGCGGCCCAGGCCGCGCAGTTCGTCCAGCAGGCGTTGTGGCGAGGCATAGGTCAGCGTCAGGCGCTCCATGTCCATGACCGGCTCCGCATATCCGGTGGCCACCAGCATGTCGCCCCAGTCGTGCATGTCGGTGAACGCATGGGCGGGCTCGGGCCAGCCCATGGCCTGGTAGATCGCACGCAGCTGCACCAGCGTATCCGGCCCCAGGCACGAGAACATCAGGAAACCGTCGTGGGCCAGCATGCGATGCCATTGCCCCAGCAGCGCCCGGGGGTCGGCCGCCATGTGCAGCGCCATGTTGGCCCAGACCATGTCGGCCGAGGCCGGCTGCGGCTCCCCGACGTGCAGCGCCGGGGCGCGCCAACGGGCCGGGCGCCACCACGGCGCCTGCAAGGCTTCTTGCACGGCCTGGCGACGTTGCGTGGTGGGCTCGACGACCCAGCGGGTTGCGTCGGGATAGGTCCGGGCGACCGCATCATGGGCCTGCAGTCCGCCACGCGACGGCTCCCAGTCGACCCAGGCCCGGGGCCGCAGCCGGATCCACTGCAGCCGCTCGTGCATGCGACGGCCGATCTCCTCGTGCAGCCACGGCGACGCCGCATGCATATGCAGCGCCCAGCGCTGCGCGGCACGTGGATCAATTGATGGAGGAAGGTCGGCAGACATCGCAGGGGCCAAGCATATATTGGCCCGATGTTTCGCGCCCTGCTCGCAAGCATATCCGACCGACTGCCCAGCTTATGCCTGGTCTGCCACGGCTGGCCCGGCGAACCGCTGTGCGAGGCCTGCATCTCGCGATTCGCCCAGCCCTGCGCGCGCTGCCGCACCTGTGCCCTGCCGGTGCCCCCCGTGGTGCTCCGGTGCGGCGCCTGCATCCGCGATCCGCCGCCGCTGGACGCCTGCGTGGCCGCCGTGCCGTATGCCTATCCCTGGGCCGGACTCATCGTGCAGTTCAAGTTCCACGCCCAGCCCGGCCACGCCCGCGTGCTGGCCGCCGTGTTGCGCCACGCGCCCTGGGTCGAACCGGCACTCGACCATGCCGACCGCATCCTGCCGATGCCGCTGTCGCCGCAGCGGCTGCGCGCCCGCGGATTCAACCAGGCCCTGGAGCTGGCACGGCGCCTGGCTCCGGCCAAGACCGATGCGAACCTGCTGCTGCGCATCCGCGACACCGCCCCGCAAAGCGCGCTGAGCCGCACCGAGCGTCTGCACAACGTCCGCCACGCATTCGCCGTCGAGCCGACCCGCGCCGGCGAACTGCGCGGCCGGCGCATCGTGCTGGTGGACGACGTGATGACCAGTGGCGCGTCGCTGCACGCCGCGGCCACGGTGCTGCGGCGCTGCGGCGTGCAACACGTCACGGCGCTGGTGCTGGCACGCGCCGAGCTCGGTCACTCATGAAGGGCGTCCCGCCCGGCGGACGCCCTGACGGGGCGCCGCGACCACCGACAATACGGCGCATATGTTCCACATCGTGCTGGTCGAACCCGAGATCCCGCCCAATACCGGCAATGTCATCCGGCTGGCCGCCAACACCGGCTGCAGCCTGCACCTGGTCGAGCCGCTCGGATTTTCGCTCGACGACAAGCAACTGCGCCGCGCCGGGCTCGATTACCACGAATATGCGCCACTGCACCGCCATGCCGGCTGGAGCGCGCTGCTCCAGGCGATGCAGCCCGACCCGCAGCGCATGTTCGCGCTCACGACCAGCGGCACGCGCAGTCCGTACGAGGTGGCGTTCCAGCCCGGCGACTGGCTGGTGTTCGGAGCCGAAACCCGGGGTCTGCCGCCGGACATCCGCGACCGGTTCGCACCACGGCAGCGGCTGCGACTGCCGATGCGCGAGGGCCAGCGCAGCCTGAACCTGTCCAACGCGGTTGCCGTGACGGTGTTCGAAGCCTGGCGCCAGAACGGCTTTGCCAGCGGCGGCGCGAATCCGGCGTGAGTGTCGGCGCGTCCGTTCAGGGGTAACGCCGCGACACCGTCTGCGCCACGCAGACCGGCTTGGCCGAACCTTCCTTCTCGACCACGACATCCCAGACCATCTGCATGCCGTTGTTGTCGATCGGATCGCTGGACACCAGCGTGAGCCGGCCGCGCAGGCGGCTGCCGACCGGCACTGGCGCCATGAAGCGCACCTTGTTCAGTCCGTAGTTGACGCCCATGCCGACCTCCTCGATCGTCAGCGCTTCATCGAAAAAACGCGGCACCATCGACAGGGTCAGGAAACCGTGGGCGATCGGCGCGCCGAACGGCCCCGCCTTGGCGCGCTCGACGTCGACATGGATCCATTGATGGTCTCCCGTGGCGTCGGCGAACTGGTTGACCTGCTCCTGGGTCACGGTCACCCAGTCGCTGACGCCCACCTCCTGCCCGACATGGGCGGTGAGTTCGGACAGGGTCTTGAAGGTCTTGCGGCTCATGGGGGTCCTGAAAAGAGTTGCGGGAAGGGTCATGCATCGAGCCAGCGGCAGATCGGCTGCCACTGCTCGAGGTCTTTTTCGAATCGCCCGGACGCCACGTCGAACAGCGTCAGGCCGTGCGCGGCCAGGTGCACGTAATTCTGGGTGTCGCGCAGGTAGCCGAGCACGGGCACGTCGAGCGAGTCGACAAACGCGTGCAACTGCTCCGCCGCGATCGTGCGCGCGTCGACCCGCATGCCGACCAGCGCGATCTTGCGGTTGTCGACATGCTTGTTGGCCGCCAGGTCGTCGAGAAACGCACGGGTTGCGAAAATGTCGAACACGCTGGGCTGCACCGGCACCAGCACCTTGTCGGCCATCTTCATGACGTCCTTGAAGCGCCAGCCGTGCAGGCCGGCCGGCGTGTCGACGACGACATGGGTCGTACCCTTGGGGGGACGCGCGATCAGGTCGGCATTGATGTCCCAGGTATGGATGGGTGCGGCACTCGCCGGGCGCAGGCCCAGCCACAATCGGGACGACTGCTGGCGATCGGCATCACCGAGCATCACCGCGTGGCCGCGTGACGCAAAATATCCTGCAACATGGGTGGACAAGGTGGACTTGCCCACGCCCCCCTTCGGATTGGCAACAACAACGACTGGCATCCAATGACTCCCGCGACCACGACTGCGCATTATGTTAGCGGCATGACCGCGGGCCCGGCTGGCCGGTCGCGGCGGCACCGGCCGGGCCGGCCCGCCACGGCAGGCTGACACCCCATGGACCATACACCCGCCTGGCTGATCAACAGCTTCATCTACCTCAGCGCCGCGGTGATCGCCGTGCCGCTGTCCAAGGCGCTCGGCCTGGGCGCGATCATCGGCTACCTGGCGGCCGGCATGGCCATCGGCCCCTGGGGCCTGGGACTGGTGAGCAACGTCCAGGACATCCTGCATTTCGCCGAATTCGGCGTCGTGCTGATGTTGTTCCTGGTGGGCCTGGAACTCGAACCCCGGCGCCTGTGGAGCATGCGCCGGCCCATCTTCGGCTGGGGCGGGGCCCAGGTGCTGGGTTGTGCGCTGCTGCTGACCGGTGCCGCCATGGTGTTCGGCGTGGGCTGGAAGATCGCCCTGGTGGCCTCGCTGGGCCTGGCGTTGTCGAGCACGGCCATCGCGCTGCAGGTGATGGCCGAGCGCAACCTGATGCCCACCAGCAGCGGCCGCGCCGCCTTCTCCATCCTGCTGTTCCAGGACGTGGCGGCGATTCCGATCCTGGCCTTGCTGCCGCTGCTGGCGGTCGAGGTCGCCAGTGCCTCCCATGCCGCCGTGGCCAGCCATCCGGCGCTGGAGGCGGCGCGTATCGTCGGCGTCATCGCGGCCATCGTGCTCGGCGGGCGGCTGCTGCTGCGTCCGCTGTTCCGCTGGATCGCGCGCTCGCGCACCCCGGAGATCTTCACCGCTGCGTCGCTGCTGCTGGTGGTGGGCATCGCCAGCCTGATGCAGCTGGTCGGCCTGTCGATGGCGCTGGGCGCCTTCCTGGCCGGCGTGCTGCTGGCCGAGAGCGAATACCGGCGCGAACTGGAAACCGACATCGAACCGTTCAAGGGGCTGCTGCTGGGCCTGTTCTTCATCGCCGTGGGCATGAGCATCGACTTCGGCGTGTTGATCGCCTCGCCCGGCCTGATGGCGGCCATCGTGCTCGGATTCCTGCTGCTCAAGTGCCTGGTCATCTACACCCTGGCCACGCAGATGGAACTGCCGTTCCAGGACCGGCCGGTGTTCACGCTGCTGCTGGCGCAAGGCGGGGAGTTCGCATTCGTCGTGTTCCAGGCCGCGGCCGGCGCGCAGGTGTTCGACGCCCAGACCGCGTCGCTGCTGATCGGCGCCGTCGCGGTGTCGATGCTGGTCTCTCCGCTGCTGCTGGTGGCGACCGACAAGTGGCTGCTGCCGCGCCTGGCGCAACGACGACCCAAGGTGCAGATGGAGGAGATCGCCGAGCAGCAGCACGCACCGGTGCTGATCGCCGGCTTCGGCCGCTACGGCCAGATCGTCGGACGCATGATGCTGGCCGAGGGCATCGCCTGTACCGTGCTCGAACACGACGCCGAGATGGTCGAGGCCGCACGCAGCTTCGGCTACGAGGTGTTCTACGGCGACGCCTCCCGGCTCGACCTGCTGCGCACGGCCGGAGCCGCCAACGCAACGGTGCTGGTGGTGGCGGTCGACGACGTCGAGCAATCGCTGAAGATCGTCGACCTGGCGCGCGCCCATTTCGCCAACCTGAAGATCGTCGCCCGCGCGCGCGACGTCACGCACTGGAACCAGCTGCGCGATCGCAACGTGATGCTGGTGCAACGCGAGATGTTCGAGTCCAGCCTGCGCAGCGGACGCAGCGTGCTCGAGTTGCTCGGCCACAGCCCCGAGGATGCCGACGTCAGCGCCCGGCGCTTCCGGACCCACAACCTCGAATTGTTCGAGCAGATGTACCCGCACTACAAGGACCGCGCGAAGATGATCGCCGTCGCCAAGCAGGGCCGCCAGCAGCTGGAGGCGCAGATGGCGCAGGAGCGGCTGGAACGGGCGCGGCGCAAGGCCGAGGAGCGCGCCGCGCAGGCCGCCGACTGAGATCCGCGGCGACGCCGGACGGCCGCCCGGCGACAGCGCCCCGCCACTGCCGGCCCTGGTCAGGGCCATGCCCGGCGACAACCGCCGGCAGACCCGATCCCCCACCACGCGCCGAATCGCAGTCCGATGGGCCGACGGTCAGCTCCGCGGCGCGACAATCGCCGCATGCAGGATGTTCAGACTTGGGGCGAGACGGTACGGTTGCTGGTCGAACTCGGCGCCACCGCGGCGTTTGCGTTGTCCGGCGTGCTCGAGGCCGCCCGCAAGCGGCTCGACGCCGTGGGCGTGTGTGTGGTCGGTTTCCTGGCCGCATTCGGCGGCGGCACGCTGCGCGACCTGCTGCTCGACGAGCGGCCGTTCTTCTGGGTGCGTCATGTCGAGGTGTTGTGGGGCGTGCTGGCCTTGTGCGTGCTGGCCATGGTGTTCCTGCGCCAGCGCCATTTCCGGTTGACCGAGCGGGCGATCCAGTGGCCTGACGCGCTGGGCCTGGGCCTGTTCGCGGCCACCGGCGTGCACCAGGCACTGCTGTTGCAGATGCCGGCCGTGGTGGCGGTCTTGATGGGCATCATCACCGGCGTGTTCGGTGGCGTGTTGCGCGACATGGTGTGCAACGAGATTCCCAGTGCATTCAAGGACCATCGGCCCTACGCGGTATGCGCCTTCATCGGCGGCTGGGTCTATGTCGGCCTGTGGCAACTGGCCGCGCCGGGCTGGCTGGCGCTGGTCGCCTGCGTCGGCATCACCGCCGGACTGCGGGCGCTGGCCGTCTGGCGCAACCTGGAACTGCCCGCCTGGCGCGTGTGAGGCCATCGGCCGGGCGCAACCGGGCAGCGCCCCTGCCATGGCGGACGACCGCCTTCAGGGCGGGCCCAGGCGCAGCTGCATCTGCAGCTTGTCGTGGTAACACCCGTCGACCCGGATCGCGCGCGGCAACACGCCGACCAGCGTGAAGCCGCAACGCTCGTACAGGACACGCGCGCGTTCGTTGCCCGCGGTGACGGTCAGGTCGATCTGCTCGAGCGCCGGCAAGCGCCGGGCCTGCCGCACCAGCGCCTCGACCAGTGTGCGACCGATGCCCTGACCGGCGTGTTCGGCCGCCACGACCATGCCGACCAGCGTCGCGTTGTGGAACTCCTTGGGCCGATAACGGCCCTGCAGGCCGACGACACCGCACAGGGCCCCGGCACGAAACGCTCCCAGGAAGAAATCGTGGGGACGCGTCGCCTCCGGCGACAACCTGCGCCGCGACCAGTCCAGCGGCCTGTCGGCCTCCTGTTCGGCGCTCGACGTAAATGCCTCGGGGTGCTCGCGCAGGCCGCGCAGCCGCAACTGGCGGTAAGCCGGCGCATCGTCGGCGCCCAGCAGGCGGACCAGCGGCGGGTCGGCAGCGGTGGCGTCGTGAACAGGATGGGCGGTCATGGGAGCGGATCCCGGGCGGACGGAAGAACCGCCTTCGGGATGCGGGCCAGACTGTAACAAGGATCGCCCGCCCCTGGCCCCGGACGGCGCGCGGCGGGCACAATACCTGCCATGTTGATGCAACCGTCCCAAGCCGATGTGCGCCGCTTTTTCTGCGGCGTCTACACCAAGGCCCGCGCCGGACAGCCGCTCGATGCGATCGAGACCCTGGCCAGCGGCTGGATAGCCGAGCACCCCGAGTACCACGCCGAACTGGCGGACCTGGATGCCGCGCTGCGCGCGATGCAGGAGGCCAGCGACAGCCGGACCAATGCCTTCCTGCACCTGTCCATGCACCTGTCGATCAGCGAGCAGTGCTCGATCGACCAGCCGCGCGGCATACGCCAGGCGGTGGAATTGCTGACGCACCGGCGCAATTCGCTGCACGAGGCGCAGCATGCGGCCATGGACTGCCTGGGCAAGATGATCTGGGAGAGCCAGCGTGCAGGGCGCCCGCCGGACGGCGATGCCTATATCGCCTGCGTGCAGCGGCACGCCACACACGACTGACCGGGCGCCTGGCGGCACCCGGCATGAAAGCCAGGTGGTTTACTTGAACTTGGCCTGCGGCACGGTCTGCAGTTCACCCGGCAGCGCGTGCACGTATTTCGCCAGCTCCTTGAGCTCCGCATTGGTGAACTGCTTGGCGATTCCGGCCATCACGCCGTTGGAACGACCCCAGGTGGCACGGCCTTCGGTCTTGTACGACTTGAGCGCGACGAACAGGTAGTCGGCGTGTTGGCCGGCGATCTTGGGGTAGGACGGGTCGATCGGCTTGTTGAAGTTGTCGCCGTGGCAGGACGCGCAGGCGCCCTTGGTCAGCAGATCGGCCACCTTGCCGGTGGCTGCCGGCACCTCGGCCGGGGCCGGGGCCGCGCCTTCGACCTTTCCGCTGGCCTCGTAATACGCGGCGATGTCGGCGATGTCCTGCTCCGTCAAGCCTTCGGCGATGCCCCGCATCGACGGGTGCTTGCGCTCGCCCTTCTGGTAGGCCACCAGGGCCGCGGCGAGGTACTTGGCGCCCTGGCCCGAGATCATCGGGACCTTGTAGACTTCCGGAAAACTGGACTGGTATCCCTTGATGCCGTGGCATCCGATACACATCGCGATCTTGCCCTCGCCCTTGGCGGCGTCGCCCTGGACCTCCTGCGCATGGGCGGATGCCATCGTCACGGATGCGACACAGAGCAGAATCAGGGACGACAACAACTTATTCATTTTGCGCAGACAATCAAAGATGGGCCGGGAAAAGTCAACCGCGCCGATTATATCGACCCGCTTTCCCGCATCGACCATCCCTTGTCCCGTCGCACCCACTCCACCATGAAATTCCACGGAACCAAGAACTACGTAGCCACCCAGGACCTGATGCTGTCGGTCAATGCCGCCATCACGCTCAAGCGTCCCTTGCTGGTCAAGGGCGAACCCGGCACCGGCAAGACCATGCTGGCCGAGGAGGTGGCCTCGGCCCTGAACCTGCCGCTGCTGCAGTGGCACGTCAAGTCGACCACCAAGGCGCAGCAAGGCCTCTACGAGAACGACGCGGTGAGTCGCCTGCGCGACTCGCAGCTGGGCGACGAGAAGGTCAAGGACATCCACAACTACATCGTTCGCGGCGTGTTGTGGCAGGCCTTCACCGCCGACGAGCCGGTGGCGCTGCTGATCGACGAGATCGACAAGGCCGACATCGAGTTTCCGAACGACCTGCTGCGCGAGCTCGATCGCATGGAGTTCTACTGCTACGAGACCCGCGAACTGGTGCGGGCCAGGCACCGGCCGCTGGTGTTCATCACCTCGAACAACGAGAAGGAACTGCCCGATGCGTTCCT
>JBFIDI010000109.1:0-13172 GCA_041581405.1 Burkholderiaceae bacterium | reverse complement strand
GTTCTTTTCGCTGACCGGCGACGAATACCCGTCCATCATCAAGACCGCGGTCGACACCTGCCGCGGCAAGGTGCCCATCATCGCCGGTGCCGGCGGCCCGACCCGCTTCGCGATCGCATGCGCCCAGGAGGCCGAACGCCTGGGCGCACACGGCATCCTGTTGATGCCGCACTACCTGACCGAAGCCGGCCAGGAAGGCTTGATCGCCCACGTGGAGGCGGTGTGCAAGAGCGTCAAGTTCGGCGTCGTCGTCTACAACCGCAACGTCTGCAAGCTCACGCCCGATTCGCTGGCGATTTTGGCCGACCGGTGCCCGAACCTGATCGGCTTCAAGGACGGTGTCGGCGAGATCGAGAACATGGTGGCCATCTTCCAGCGCATGGGCGATCGTTTCTCCTACCTGGGCGGGCTGCCCACGGCCGAGGTCTATGCGGCGGCCTACAAGGCGCTGGGCACGCCGGTGTATTCGTCGGCCGTGTTCAACTTCATTCCGAAGACGGCGGTGGAGTTCTACAAGGCCGTGGCCTCCGACGACATGGCCACCCAGCACCGCCTGCTGAAGGACTTCTTCATGCCCTACCTGGCGATCCGCAACCGCATGGCCGGTTATGCCGTGAGCATCGTCAAGGCCGGCGCGAAGATCGTCGGCCACGACGCCGGACCGGTGCGCCCGCCGCTGACCGACCTCAAGCCGGCCGAGATGGAACAACTCGCCGCGCTGATCAAGACGCTGGGCCCGCAATGACGCGACGCGCCCGATGAACACGAACGCCGACCAGCCTTTCGATGTCGCCGTGGTCGGCGCCGGTCTCGGATCGGCGCCGCATTTCGCGGCCCTGGCCGACCTGCGCGACCGTTACCCCTGGACCTGGGTCTGCGCCCGCGACGCGCAGCGCCTGCAGGCCGTGGCCGTGCCCGACGGCGTGCGCCGCACGACGCGTTTGCAGGACGTGCTGGACGATGCGCGTGTCGGCGCCGTGCTGGTGCTCACGCCGCCCGGTGCCCACCTGGACGTGGTGCGCCAGGTGGCCGATGCCGGCAAACACGTGCTGGTCGAAAAGCCGCTCGAGCTCGACCTGCGGCGGGCCCGCGAACTGGTGGCGCATTGCGAGGCACGCGGGGTGAAGCTGGCGGTGATGTTGCAGCACCGGATGCGCAGCGGCGCGTTGCGCCTGGCGCAGCTGCTGCAAGACGGCGCGCTCGGCACCGTCACCAGTGCCGGCATGCAGGTGCGCTGGTGGCGGCCGCAGGGTTATTACGACGAGCCCGGGCGCGGCACGCTGGCGCGTGACGGCGGCGGCGTGTTGCTGACCCAGGCCATCCACACCCTGGATCTGCTGCTGGCGCTGATCGGGCCGCCGCAACGCGTGAGCGGCGCGGTCTCGACCAGCGTGGTCCACACGATGGAGTGCGAGGACTGCGCCAGCGCGCTGCTGCACTACCCCGGCGGCATGGTGGCCGTGCTGCAGGCCACGACGGCAGCCTATCCGGGTTACCCGGAGCGCATCGAGATCAACGGCGCGCGCGGCACCGCGACGCTGGAGTCCGGCCGGCTGCAGGTCGCCTATGTCGACGGGCGCCGGGAGAACGTCGATGCCGAAGGTGGCGGTGGTGGCGGCGCCGACCCGATGGCCTTCCACCATGGCCCGCACCGCGCCGTGTTGCGCGACTTTCTCGACGCGGTGCGGCAGGATCGGCCGCCGACGGTGACCGGCCGCAGCGCGCTGGCCGCCCAGCAGGTGATCGAGGCCATCGTCGCGTCATCGGCCGCCGGAGGGACACCGATCGCGCTTGCGCCGCCGGCGCCGTGAACGTACCCTGTGCCCGAGCCCTTTCCCGATCGCAACCCCCTACCTACGGACGCAATGCCATGACCACTCCACAACACGACAACTTCATCAACGGCCAATGGGTGGCTGGCGACAAATACAGCCCCAACGTCAACCCGTCGAACACCGCCGACGTGCTGGGCCTGTATACCCAGGCCACCGCGGAACAGCTCGACCAGGCGGTGCAGGCCGCGCGCGCGGCGTTTCCGGCCTGGTCGGTGTCCGGCATCCAGGCCCGCGCCGACGCGCTGGACACGATCGGCAACGAGATCCTGGCGCGGCGCGAAGAACTCGGCACCTTGCTGGCGCGCGAGGAAGGCAAGACCCGGCCCGAGGGCATCGGCGAGGCCGCGCGCGCGGGCAACATCTTCAAGTTCTTCGCCGGCGAATGCCTGCGCCTGGCCGGCGAGACGCTGGCATCGGTGCGCCCGGGCATCGGCATCGAGGTCACCCGCGAACCGCTGGGCGTGATCGGACTGATCACGCCGTGGAACTTCCCGATCGCGATTCCCGCGTGGAAGGTCGCGCCGGCGCTGGCTTACGGCAACTGCGTGGTACTCAAGCCGGCCGACCTGGTGCCGGGCTGCGCCTGGGCGCTGGCCGACATCATCAGCCGCAGCGGCATTCCGGCCGGCGTGTTCAACCTGGTCATGGGCCGGGGCAGCGTGATCGGCGACGCGCTGGTCAACCATGCCGGCATCGACGCGATCAGCTTCACCGGCTCGCAGGCCGTGGGCGGGCGCATCGCCCAGCAATGCGCGGTTAACCTGAAGAAGGTGCAGCTCGAGATGGGCGGCAAGAATCCGCAGGTGGTGCTGGACGACGCCGACCTCGGGCAGGCGGTGGAGTTGTGTGTGCAAAGCGCGTTTTTCTCGACCGGCCAGCGCTGCACCGCGTCGAGCCGGCTCATCGTCACCGAAGGTATCTATCCGAAGTTCATCGAGGCCATGCAGGCGCGCATGGCCGCGCTCAAGGTGGGTGATGCCTTGCAGACCGGCATCGACATCGGGCCGGTGTCGTCGCAGTCGCAACTGGCGCAGGACGCCGACTACGTCAGCATCGGTCAGCAGGAAGGCGGCACCTTGCTGATCGGCGGCGAACGCCTGTCCCGCGACGCCGACGGTTTCTACATGGCGCCGGCGCTGTTCACCGACACCACGATGGACATGCGCATCAACCGCGAGGAGGTGTTCGGCCCGGTGGCCAGCATCATCCGGGTCAAGGACTACGAGGCGGCGCTGGCCGTGGCCAACGAAACGCCGTTCGGCCTGTCGGCCGGCATCGCCACGACCTCGCTCAAGTACGCCACGCATTTCAAGCGCCACAGCCAGGCCGGCATGGTGATGGTCAACCTGCCGACGGCCGGTGTCGACTACCACGTGCCGTTCGGTGGCCGCAAGGGCTCGAGTTACGGTCCGCGCGAGCAGGGCCGTTACGCGCAGGAGTTCTTCACCACCGTCAAGACGGCCTACACGCTGGCCTGAGTCCGCCCACGGGCGCGGCGGGGCCGGGTGGCTCCGCCCGGCCTGTGCGCGCATCACCCCCTTTCACGACCCGCCCGCCATGTCCGACACCACGCCACCCCGGCCCCACCGCATCGCCATGCATGCCGATGACAACGTGGCCATCGTCGCCAACGACGGCGGCCTGCCGGCCGGCACCGTGTTCGCCGACGGGCTCACACTGCGCGACAAGGTGCCGCAAGGCCACAAGCTCAGCCTGGTCGACATCGCGCAGGGTGCGCCGGTGCGGCGCTACAACGTCGTCATCGGCACGGCGCTGCGCGACATTCCCGCCGGCAGCTGGGTGCACGAACGCTTGTTGCAGATGCCGCAGGCCCGCTCGCTCGAAGGCCTGCCCATGGCCACCGCGCGCGCGCAGCCGCTGCCGCCGCTGGACGGCCATACCTTCGAGGGTTTCCGCAACGCCGACGGCTCGGTGGGCACGCGCAACATCCTGGCGATCACGACCACGGTGCAGTGTGTCGCCGGTGTCGTCGACTTCGCGGTGCGGCGCATCAAGGACGAACTGCTGCCCCGGTTCCCGAACGTCGACGATGTCGTGGGCCTGGAGCACGGGTATGGCTGCGGTGTGGCGATCGACGCGCCCGATGCCGTCATCCCGATCCGCACCTTGCGCAACATCAGTTTGAACCCGAACTTCGGCGGCGAGGTGATGGTCGTCAGCCTGGGCTGCGAGAAGCTGCAACCCGAACGGCTGCTGCCCAGCGGCGTGATCCCGATCCGCAACCCGCGCGGCGAGCCCGAGCAGCCGCTGGACGTGGTCTGCCTGCAGGACGCCGGCCATGTCGGCTTCATGTCGATGATCGACTCCATCGTGCGCCAGGCGCAGCTGCACCTGGAGCGGCTGAACCGGCGCACGCGCCAGACCTGTCCGGCGTCCGAGCTGGTCGTGGGTGTGCAGTGCGGCGGCAGCGATGCGTTTTCGGGCGTCACGGCCAATCCGGCCGTCGGTTTCGCGACCGACCTGCTGGTGCGCGCCGGCGCCACCGTGATGTTCTCGGAAGTGACCGAGGTGCGCGACGGCATCGACCAGCTCACCGCGCGCGCCGTCGACACCGAGGTGGCCCGGGCCATGGTGCGCGAGATGGACTGGTACGACCGCTACCTGGAACGCGGCCAGGTCGACCGCAGCGCCAACACCACCCCCGGCAACAAGGCCGGCGGCCTGTCGAACATCGTCGAGAAGGCGATGGGCTCGATCATCAAGTCGGGCAGTGCGCCCATCGTCGGCGTGGTGCCGCCGGGTGAACGCGCCACGCAAAAAGGCCTGTTGTATGCGGCCACGCCGGCGAGCGACTTCATCTGCGGCACGCTGCAACTGGCCGCCGGCATGAACCTGCACATCTTCACCACCGGCCGCGGCACGCCGTACGGGCTGGCCCCGGTGCCGGTGATCAAGGTCGCGACCCGCAGCGACCTGGCGCGCCGCTGGCACGACCTGATGGACCTGGACGCCGGCCGCATCGCCACCGGCGAGATGACGATCGAGCAGATGGGCTGGGAGCTGTTCCGGCTGATGCTCGACGTGGCCAGTGGCAGGAAGAAGACCTGGGCCGAACACTGGAAGCTGCACAACGCCCTGGTGTTGTTCAATCCGGCGCCGGTGACCTGACGCCTCCACGACACCACCCCATCATGCCCCTGCACGATTCCGTGCGCCGAGTCTGCGGCGCAACGGCCACGCGGGCCGCGTCCGCGTGCCGCGGGTGCGCGCCACGCCAATGCCGAATGTTGCTTTTTCCCCCTGTCCCGTCGTTCCCCCACCCCTCAACTCCAGGAGACTGGTTCATGCACCGTAGACATCTTGTTGCCCTCTCGATGGGCGTTGCCGCGGCGTTCGCCGCCGCACCCCTGGCCGCGCTGGCGCAGGCCGACTATCCGAACAAGCCGATCAAGATCATCGTGACCTGTCCGCCCGGCGGCACCAGCGACGTGATGGCGCGCATGGTGGCCGATGAACTGGGCAAGCTGCTCAAGCAGCCGGTCGTCATCGAGAACATCGGCGGTGCGGGCGGCATCGTCGGCACCGAACGGGCGGCCCGCATGGCGCCCGACGGCTACACGCTGGTGCAGACCGGCGTGGGCCAGAACGCGGTGGCGCACGGCCTGGATCCGAACCTCAAATACAACTCGCTGACCGACTTCATTCCCATCACCCAGGTGCATTCCGGGCCCAACGTGCTGGTGGTGCATCCGGACACGCCGTTCAGGTCGGTCAAGGACGTGGTGGCCTACGCCAAGGCCAACCCTGGCAAGCTCGACTACGGCTTCACGCATGCGGCGTCCGGCCACATGGCGATGGAGTTGTTCAAGCAGACCGCCGGCATCTACATGACCGGCATCCCGTACCGTGGCGGTGGCCCCATGCTCAGCGACCTGCTCGGCGGCCAGATCCCGATGATGTTCATCAACCAGGACGCGGCGCTGCCGCATGTGCGCGCGGGCAAGATGCGTGCGCTGGCCGTGAGCAGCGCGCAGCGCAATGCCCTGTACCCGGACGTGCCGACCATCGCCGAATCCGGCTACAAGGGTTTCGAGGCCTTGTCGTGGTCCGGCCTGTCGGCGATCAAGGGCACGCCCCAGCCGATCGTCGACAAGCTCGAGGCGGCGATGGTGCAGGTGATGCAGTCCGACGCCGTGCGCCAGCGTATGGGTTCGGTGGGTTTCGTGATCCCGCCGCTGGGTGCCAAGCCGTATGCGAGCTTCATGAAGTCGGAACTCGAGACCTGGAGCAAGGTGATCAAGGTCGCCGGCATCAAGCCGCAATAAGCGGCAGGCGAGGCGGCTGCGGCACGCGCGGGCCTCAGCCCAGCACGCAGGCGCGTTCGTCGTCGCCCAGCGGCTCGATCCACTGCAGCTGCTTGTCCAGCACCTCGAGCGTGGCCTCGGAGGCGTCCTTGCCGCCGGCCTGGCGCGCGGTGATGCGCCGGCGCAGTTCGTCGGTGTCCGCCTGCGGCGCGAGGATGGCGAAACCGGCGCCGCAGGCGCCGGCCAGCGCGCGGAAATCGTCGCGTTCGCCGCGCCGCAGGAAGGCGGCATCGACGATGACCGACCAGCCCGCGCGCAGCAGCAGGCGGGCGGTGTCCTGCAGGTGGGCATAGGTGCGCTGGTGCGCGCTGGCGTCGTAGATGCCGGCATTGACGCCCGCGCCGCTGCGCTGGTTGCGCTGCAGGCCGAACAGGCGCCGTCGCTCCACGTCCGAGCGCAGGCGCAAGGTACGCGCATGGGCGGCATCGTCGCTTTGCAGCAGCCGGTTCGACGCGAACGTCTTGCCGCAACCGGCCAGGCCGTGGGTGATGATCAGCCGCGGCGTGCGCGGCGCCACCAGCTGCTCGGCCTGGGCGACATACACCAGGGCCTCGTCGAACGAGGCCGCGTCGTCGCCGTGGCCCGGTGCCTGTTGCTCCCGTTGCTGGCGCGCGCGGATCGCCGCCACCTTGGCCCGCACCAGGGCCCGGTACACCGCGTAGAACGGCAGCAACCGGGCCGCCGCATAGTCGCCGCTACGGCTGAGCACCTCGTCGACGAACCAGTTCGCCAGGCCGCCCTGGCCGTGGTCGAGCAGGTCGACATAGGTGAAGGCGATCTCGTTGGCCACGTCGATCCAGCGCAGCTCCTCGTTGAACTCCAGGCAGTCGAACATGCGCACCCGGCCGTCGATCAGCACCATGTTGGCCAGGTGCAGGTCGCCATGGCATTCGCGCACCTGGCCGGCCTGCTGGCGCGCCTGCATCAGCGCGGCCAGTGCCTGGTGCTGCTGCTGCGTCCAGCCGCACAAGGCGTCCAGGCGGCGCCGGGTGTCGGCGGCCGGCGGCATCAGCGACCGCAGGTCGTGGAAATTGTCGAGCGCCGGCGCAAGCACCTGGGCCGGCGTACCGAAGCGCCCGGTATCGTCCACCGCGGCCTGCCGGTGGAATGCGTCCACGGTCTCGGCCAGCTCGCTCATGTGCGCGGCGGTCAACGCGCCGCGCTCGGCCACCCGGTCCAGCCCGTCGGCCTCGTCGAAACGCAGCATCTGCACCGCGTATTCGACCACCGGGCCGGCGTCATCGGCGTCAGCGGCGTTGGGGCCGCCCACGCGCAGGCCGTGGCCGGGAACGTCGCGGATGGCGATCACGCCCAGGTAGATGTCGGGTGCGAAACGCCGGTTCAGCCGCAGTTCGTCTTCGCAATACCGCTTGCGCAAGGCCAGCGTGCTGAAGTCCAGGAACGGCAGCTTGACCGGCTTCTTGATCTTGTAGGCATGCTTGCCGGCGAGCAGCACCCAGGAAATATGGGTCTCGACCAGCCGCACGGGCGGCTGCACCGCGCCGCCGGGGTAGGCCTGCGCCTGCAGCAGGCCGTGCAGCGCGGCGGGCAGCGTCGTCGTGGTGGTAGTGGTGGCGGGGTTCGGGGTGGGCGGGGTCGCGCCAGGGGGGGAGCTCATGCCTGCCATCGTGCCAGATCTCGGGCGCGCCGATACTGACGGAGCGCAGCCCACGGCCGGATGCGCCGCCGGCCGCGGCCCATGCCCGCGGCTTGCATCGCCGTGGACTGCAGGCACAATGACTTTTTTGATTCTCCGTCCATGGCACCTCCTGCCCGGCTGCAACCCCTTCGACGACCGCTCGCCCCATGACCCAAGCGCCCCCCTTTGACTACGACAAGGCCTTTTCCCGCAACATCGGCTGGATCACCCGCGATGAACAGGCCCGGCTGCGCACCGCGCGGGTCGCCATTGCGGGGCTGGGTGGCGTGGGCGGTGCCCACCTGCTGACGCTGGCCCGGCTGGGCGTGAGCCGCTTCGTCATCTCGGACTTCGACGAATTCGACGTGCACAACATGAACCGCCAGGCCGGCGCCTTCATGTCGAACATGGGCCAGTCCAAACTCGCCACCATGGCCCGCATGGCGCTGGACATCAACCCCGAGATCGAGCTGCGCCAGTTCCCCACCGGCGTACAACCCGACAACGTCGACGCGTTCCTGGACGGCGTCGACGTCTACGTGGACGGGCTCGACTTCTTCGCGCTGCCGGCGCGCCGCATGGTGTTCGCCAAGTGCCGCGAAAAAGGCATTGCGGTGCTGACCGCCGCGCCGCTCGGTGTGGGCGTGGCCCTGCTGTATTTTTCGCCCACCGGCATGAGTGCGGAGGAATATTTCAAGTGGGAAGGCCACGACGTGCAGGAGCAATACGCCCGTTTCATCGCCGGCCTGTCACCCGCCATGATGCAGCGCAACTACCTCGTCGCACCCGAGGCCGTGAACTTCCAGGAAAAACGCGGCCCGTCCACCGTGATGGCCTGCGACATGTGCGCCGGCGTCATGGGCGCGTCGGTGATGAAACTGCTGCTCGGCCGGGGCGCGCTACGCGCCGCGCCCTGGGGCATGCATTTCGACGTCTACCACCAGAAACTCAAGTTCACCTGGCGGCCGTGGGGGAACGCGAATCCGTTGCAGCAGTTGTTGTTGATGTTCATCCGGCCGCGGTTGAAGGGCGGGAAGTAAGGCTGGAGGTGGCTTCGCCCATGGATTGATGGCATGCCGGCATCAAGCGGCGACATCACGACCGGCATACGGCGGCGCCGATGGATGCGCCGCGCAGACGTCAACGCAGCAGTATGTTCAGCCCCGGCCGGAGTTCGGATTCCTCGATGTAGCCGATGGCGCCCGGCGTGGACGTCACGAATCGGATGATGTCGCTGCTCCGGCTCATTTCCCGGGGCGGGGCGCCCTTGCCGATATAACGGCGAACCGTCCAGTAGGCCGTGTATTTGTCCTCGTCCTGGTTCAGGAACACCTGCAGGAACCGGTTGCGGATGGCGGTTCCCGCAGGCGCGTTGATGGCCGTGATCGGTACTCCATCCATCTCGATGACCCGCCCGGTATAGAAGCGCGTGACCACCGTGGCATCGAGGCGCTTGACGGTCGGGTGGCCTATCACGACCACGCCATCGGCGGCCCATGCACCGGATACTGAAGCCGCCAGTACCAGCAGCAACATGACCAGCCGAATGCACATCGCGGGCATGATGACGCGCGTCAGAAGACCACGCTGTAGGACAGAGATATCACGTTGATACTCTGGTTGCGGATATTGCTGCCGGGCGGTGCGTCGACCAGGCTCGACACCTGGCCGATGCGGACCCGCATCCATTCGGCCTTTATCTTGCTGGTGGGGGAGAGCGAATAGGATGTGCCGATGGACCAAGAGGATTGGTCGTAGACCAACATGCCGTCTGCGCCAGCACGTTGAGATGCATTGATAAGTGCTGCCCCGGGCAATCCACTGGGCACGGTATTCTCATTGACTCGACGATAGAGGTCGCGCTGGGCCCCATCTGAGCGTAGAGCAGCGTAAGTCACGTAGGGCGTCCATTTGTCGAATCTTTTGAGCAGTGAGATATAGCCTCGATCCGATCTGTTGGCGATTTCAACCGTCGAGTTGTCGACCAGAGTCCGTGCGTATTCGCCGACTAACCTGTATCCATTGCCAAGTGATAGATCTATGCCAATGGTCGCAATTGTGTTCCGTATACCCCTTACCGTGTCGATCCCGGGTCCCGGCAAGGAGGGGTCGACCTGGAAATAGCCAACACCCGGAAAGAGCGAAACGAAAGGGTAGCTGGCTGGCAAGAGCGCTCCATTGCGCAGCCGTCCCCTTGATCTGTGCAATCCAGCACGATAAATGCCGTCATCTGTCTTGTAGGACAAGACAACACCCTGGCCATCCAGTGCAATGGCGCGAAACGCTGAGCCGGCCTGTTGCTGTATCTGAGGAATCCCGTCTCGAAACCAATACCGTGCATCGACGTTTGTGGAGCCCAAATAGGCGTCGACTAACAGTTCCCCATTTGCGAGGCTCCTGTTGGTGCTGACAGAAATTCCGTTGAACTCGTTGCCTGGCGAGATGGAGTACATCTCCGTAGGTAGCCTGGCGAAATCGTACGTGACGCTCACATCGTGGTTCTGAGAATACAAGTACAAAGGAATGCGTTGTCGCCCCACGCGTACCAACCAATCATTTGTCGGCCGCCACGAGACAAAGGCCCATGCCAACGTGCCATCGAACTGGTCGTCGTGGTTGGATGATGGAGACGCGAGAGCCTGGACCGTGGCGCCCACGCTGGGAGACAACGAGGCGTCCAACTGAACGCCTGCCACGGAGTCGCGCCTGAACGTGCCGTTGTCATCGACGAACCGCTGGTACTTGTAGGATTTGTCGGATCTGGCAAAGCCGAGCGTGCCGAATCCGGACAGGGAAAAATCTGCCGCATCGGCAGTGGCGGGTCCACCCAGAACCAGCGCCGCAAGTACCGCCACGAAGGCCATCGTGGCGGTGTTGCGGAACCGTGGCGTTGTCATCGGCAATCCCGCGAAGTCGCGTGTTGCGGGGATGCCTCTGCGGGACTGCGATGTCGCATTGCCGGGCAGTGGGAGTCTGGTTCGATCAGCCGGAGCCATTTCTGCACGATTCCCTTTCGTGTCTCATCGACGATCAGCACGGCACGTCGGAGGGTGTTTCCCCGCAGTTTAGAAACAATGATGGGAAATGGCAGCAAAACCGGCTTCTGTGCCATTACCTGGTCCCGACCTGTTGGCAGAAGGCAACACAGGGCCGGCCCGTCAGCCCGAGGTGTCGATGTCTTTCAGCCGGTTCAACGCGTTGTCGAAGTCGAAGTCTTCCATGGCGCTCGAAATCTCCTGGATCACCTGTGCCTCGACGGTCCCGGTCAACGCGATCTTGCGGGTTTGCCACAATGCTCTGGCTTCGTTGTCTCCTTGCGACAGCAGGACGCGCAGCTGATGCAGCCACTGCCCGTCTTCCGCCACGGCAGTTGCAGCCACCCGTTCACCTGCCGATGATCGTGGCCGGCCGGCCGGTACTTCCTGCTGCCTGGCCTCGTGATTCGCCTGTTCGCTCAAGCTGGCGAACAGGTCGCTCAGCGCCAGGCCGATGTCCTGCAGACACCGCATTTCGTCGGCACGGTTGTCTGTCGTCAGGGCTGTCTCCAGCGCCGTGGCTTGTTCGTGAATCCGTGTTGCGCCGAGGGTTGCGCACAGGCCCTTGAGCGTATGGGCCGCCCGCTGTGCACCCGCACGGTTGCCAGTGTCCAACATCGCCAGCACCCGGGGACCAAAGTCGGAAAAATCCTGTTCGAAACGGCGCAGCAACTGCGCGTATAACCTGAAATTTCCGCCTGTGTGGTGCAGTCCGGTCTCGGTATCGAGGCCGCTTGCACGAGGAAGATCGGCCGGCATCTGTGGCGGTACGGCTTCGGACCGGGAGGCCGACGGCGTCGTCGGACCCGGTCGCGCGTCGGCGTGGGTGTTGACCCGATAGGGTGCCAGCGTCTGGTACAACTTGTCCGGCTCGATGGGCTTGCCGATGTGCGCGTTCATGCCCAGCATCTGGCAGCGCTGGCGCTCGTCGGGCATCGCGTGCGCAGTCATCGCGATGATCGGAAGGTCGAGGTGGTGTTCATCCAGCCGCAACAGGCGCGTGGCCTCGTACCCGTCCATCACCGGCATCTGCAGGTCCATCAGCACCACGCGAAAGTGATCCGGTGCATGGGCATGGATCTTGTCGATACCTTCCTGGCCGTTGTTCGCGACCTCCACTTGAGCGCCGCGTGCCACCAGCAACTCGACGGCCAGTTGCTGGTTGATCGGGTTGTCTTCCACCAGCAACACGCGCAGCCCGGTCAGGTCCGGGGCTGCGGCGGTATCCGGCACAACAGGCGGCACGCCTGCGGCATCGTCGACCAAGCCCCGGATCAGGTCGCGCAACGACTCCGGCAGCACCGGTTTTGGCAGGATGTGCCGTACGCCGAGTTCGCTGGCGGTGTTGTGCAACTGGTCCGAGTCGTATGCGGACACCACGACGGCCAGCGGGGGTGGCCTGTCGCCTCCAAGGCGTGTCTGCAATTGCGCCAGCATGCCTGCGCCGTGGAGCCGTGGCATGACCCAGTCGACCAAGAGCAGGTCGTAAGGACGGTGCAGGGCATGTGATTGCTCGACCATGGCGAGGGCCGTGTCCCCGTCGTCCGCGCAATCGATACCGCCGGGAAGTGTGGTGCCGACACCCAGCGCCCCGAGAAGGTCCGCCAACGCGAGGCGCGCATCGGGCTGGTCGTCCACCACCAATACACGCATGCCATCGGCACGCGGCATCGGCGTGGCCGGTGGTGCGGGCGGTCGGGTCGTTGGAAAACGGGCCGTGAAATGGACGCTCGAGCCTCGGGACGGAACACTTTCGACCCAGATCTGCCCACCCATCCGTTCGACGATGCGCTTGGATATGGTCAATCCCAGTCCGGTACCGCCATACTTGCGTGTCGTGGAGCCGTCGGCTTGCGTGAACTCCTGGAACAGCCGCTCGATCTGTTCCGGTGTCATGCCGATGCCGGTATCGCGTACGGTGAATTGCAGCGTGACGCCGTTCACATCCGCATCGTGGATATGTATCAGCAGCTTCACGTAGCCGTGGTGGGTGAACTTCACCGCATTGGACAACAGGTTGGTCAGCACCTGCCCGAGTCGCAGCGGGTCGCCCATCAAGGCGACGCTCTCGCCGAGCAAACGCGGATCGGTCACGTCGAACAGCAGTTCGACGTCTTTCTCGTGTGCGCGCTGGCGCAGCAATGACAACGACTGCCCCGCCACGTCTTCGATCCTGAAACGGCCGACTTCCAGTTCGAGCCTGCCCGCTTCGACCTTCGAGAAGTCCAGGATGTCATTGACGACTCCCAGCAGGGATCGCGCCGCGTCATGGATCTTGTTCACATAGTCGTATTGCCTGGCGTCGAGGTTTGTCTTGAGCGCCAGATGGGACATGCCC
>JBFIDI010000108.1:0-13178 GCA_041581405.1 Burkholderiaceae bacterium | reverse complement strand
GCCGGACGCAGACCCGGCACGTGCATCGTGACGATCTCCGCCTTGAGCCGGACCTTCATCCGGTGGAACGGCGGCGTGTCGGCCCAGGATTCCTTGTGCTCGAGGTCCGCCAGCCGCGCATCGCTGCGCAGCCATTGCAGCACCGCGTGCACGCCTTGCGGCAGGCCGGCGATCGTGCCGTTGATGCCTTCGGCCGCCAGCAGCAGCGTGCCCTTGACCCCGTGCGCGCGGCACAGCGCCAGCAGCGGCGCCTGCCAGCGGGCGTGGTCCGGCAGTTCGACGAACTTGTACAGGGCGGCGGTCAGGTATCGGGACATGGGTCAATCGGGGCCGAAGCATCTGCGCCGCGACGGCGCACCCCGGTATTGTCGCCGCTGCGCACGGAGGCCGGCCCCGCGCGGGCCCCACCCCCGGTCACAAGGGCTGCAGCGCGTCCAGGTCGGGCGACTCCACCCAGCGGACAAACTCCTCGGCCAGTTGCACGCTGGCGCTGGCCGCCGCGCTCCAGTCCCGGATCCGGCCCGCCAGGTCGTGGCGATGGTGGATGAAATCGTTGCGGTCGGGCAACTTGCCGCGGGGCAGCCGGGCCACCCATTGCGGGTTGGGGGCCAGCAACAGCAGGTTGTCCAGGAATCCGGTCGGCTTGTGGCGCCACTTCAGGCTCTTGTCGAGCCAGCCGGGCACGACGGCGCGCTGGAAATGCGGGTACAGCACCAGGCCGGGCCCGGTGTCGGCCCGCTGCACGCCGGCGTAGTTCAGGTGCAGGTGGTAGTCGGTGATGCCGCCGTCCCAGTACGCGCCGGGTGGTGCGCCGGGGATGTCGTGCACCGCCCGCAGCATGAACGGGATCGAGCAGCTGGCCTGCAGCGCGGCATGGAAATTGGCCATCGCCAGCGCCACCTGGCGCGTGCGGTAGTCCTGCGTCGAGAACGGCAGCGCGGCTCCGGGCGTGGAGAAGACCACGCGCTCGAGCCAGGCGCCCATGGCCTTGCGGTGCACGGTGTTGGTCAGGAATGCGCCCAGGTAGCCCAGGGGCGTGCGCAGGCGGTGCTCGCGCCCGAGCAGGTGGCGTCCGCGCGCCGTCACCACGTGCAGGCGGTACCGCGGATGGCTCAACACCTCGCCGACACGCTGGCCATAAAACGCCTGCAGGTTGCTGCCGAACAACTCGCTGACCTGGTCCGGCGTCGGTCGCGACTGGCCCGGCTCCAGCGCATAGTCCTGGCGGATGTAGTCATGCTCGAGCCGCTCGAACGCGGTCACGCAGTCGTCCAGGCAGGCCGTCGCCATGCGCCAGGCGCCGATCGACGCGCCAATCAGGTCCACCGGCGTGTCCGCCTGCGGCAACCACTGGCCGAAGATCCAGCGATCGAGCGGACCAAGGATCAGGCCCTTGGGCCCTCCGGCGGCACCCGCCACGGTACGGATGTCGCCCGGGCGCAGGCCATGCGCGCGGATGTGCCGCATCGCGCCCGGCCCGGCATACAGGTTCAGCGCGCGCATACGACCCGGATCGCTCAATGCTGGCTGGTCCAGTCGATCGGGTCCTGCTGCAACACCATGTCGATGTCCAGCGCCAGCACCTCGCCGACCGGCCCGGGGAAGCTCACCGCCATTTCGCGCTGGTTCAGGCCGCCGAGCTTGCAGCGCGCGCGCCATACCGCCAGGTGCAACACGCCGGCCAGCGGTTCGTAGGCGTCGTTCATGAACGGCGAATCCTGGTGCGCCATTGCGTCCACGATGGGTTCGGGAAACATCCATTGGCGCGCATATCCGGCGCCGACCTGCGCATGGTCGAAATCGAAACGCTTGCGCTCGGCCCGGACCCGGCGCGCGTCGAGCGCCGGTACCTCGCGGTCGAGTTCGGCCATCTCCTTCGGCATCGCGATGCGCATCGCCAGTTCGCCGATGAAATGGATCAGGCCGGCGGTGAAAGCGGCCTGCTGGTTCTGCCGCACCACGCCGGCGAGCGAACGACAGACCTTGGCCACGTCCAGGCTGAAATCCCAGTAGGCCTGCAGGTTGATGCCGGGAACGGCCTTGAGCGAGGCCTTGCTGGCCGCAGCGTTCGCCATCGTGCGTACATGGCTCAGCCCCACCACCGCCAGCGACTCGGGCACGCTGTTGACCTTGCCCGAGAGCCGGAAGAAGCCGGAGTTGGACACCTGCAGCAAACGCGTCGCCAGCGCCGGGTCGGTGCTGATGAGCTGGGCGATCTTCTTCAGGTCGGGCTGCTCGCGCTCGAGTTCGCTCAGCAACAAGGCCACGACCTTGGGGATACTGGGCAGGATGAACTGAGACGCCAACAGATCGCGCAACAACATGGGGCAAGGGCTCCGGACAGAACGGTCGATACAACCCGGATTATGGTGCGGCGGCTGTCACCGCCACGGTTCGTGTCCGGTCGCGGCCCGATCAGCCCTTGAGCCGTGCGAACGCCGAGGCCATCGCGGTGGTGGTGGCCGCCGACGGCGCGGAGTGCATGCCGCCACGCGCAGCGTCGCCGGATCCGCGCCGGCCCGGCTCCGGCGCGCCTCGGCGCGCCTGCGTCGGTGCGCCCAGCTTCATCGTCAGCGAGATGCGTTTGCGTGCCAGGTCGACCTCCAGCACCTTGACCTTGACGATGGCACCCGTCTTGACCACCTCGCGTGCATCGTTGACGAAACGATCGCTGAGCTGGCTGACGTGGATCAGTCCGTCCTGGTGCACGCCGAGGTCGACGAAGGCACCGAACGCCGCCACGTTGCTGACCGTGCCCTCGAGCACCATGCCCTCGCGCAGGTCCGCGATGTCCAGCACGTTGTCATTGAGCCGGGCGGCACGGAATTCCGGCCGCGGGTCACGACCGGGCTTCTCGAGTTCGGCCAGGATGTCGCGCACGGTGGGCACGCCGAACACCGCGTCGGCGAACATGTCCGGCCGCAGGCTGGACAACGTGGCGCCGCGGCCCATCAGTTCGCCCACAGGCAGGCCGGTGTGTTGCAGGATCTTCTCCACCACCGGATAGGTCTCCGGGTGCACACCGGTCATGTCCAGCGGGTTGTCGCCGTCGCGGATGCGCAGGAAACCGGCACTTTGCTCGAAGGTCTTGGCCCCCAGGCCGGTGACCTGCAGCAACTGGGCACGGCTGCGAAAGCTCCCGTTCGCATCGCGCCAGCGCACCACCGAGGCCGCCACGCTGGGCGACAGACCGGACACCCGGCGCAGCAGCGGCACGCTGGCCGTGTTCAGGTCCACCCCCACCGCATTCACGCAATCCTCGACGACGGCATCCAGGCTGCGCGCCAGCTCGCCCTGGTTCACGTCGTGCTGGTACTGGCCCACGCCGATCGACTTGGGATCGATCTTGACCAGTTCGGCGAGCGGGTCCTGCAGCCGCCGTGCGATGCTGGCCGCTCCGCGCAGGCTGACGTCGACGTCGGGCATCTCCTGCGACGCAAACGCACTGGCCGAATACACCGACGCGCCAGCCTCGCTGACGACGACCTTCTCGGGCACCGCGACCGGCGCCTGCGCCGGATCGGCGGCCTGGGCGGCGCGCTGGAGCTGGCCGATCAGGTCGGCCGCCAGCCGGTCGGTCTCGCGGCTGGCCGTGCCGTTGCCGATCGCGATCAGGTTCACGCCATGGCGCAGGCACAACTGGCGCAACTGGTGCAGCGAGCCGTCCCAGTCCTTGCGCGGCTCGTGCGGGTAGATCGTCGCGGTATCCACCAGCTTGCCGTTGCGGTCGACCACCGCGACCTTGCAACCGGTGCGGATGCCCGGATCCAGGCCCAGCACCACGCGCGGGCCGGCCGGCGCGGCCAGCAACAGGTCACGCAGGTTGTCGGCAAAGATCTTGATCGCGGTCGCCTCGGCGGACTCGCGCAGCCGCGAGAACAGGTCGCGCTCGGTCGACAGGCTGAGCTTGACGCGCCAGGTCCAGGTGATGCACTTGGCGATGAAGTCGTCCGCGGCGCGCCCCTGGTGGCGCCAGCCCAGGTGCTGGCCGATGCGGATCTCCGCCAGCACGCTGGACGCGGCGCCCGTGGGCGACGGCGCCGGATCGGGTTGCGGCAACTCGAGCTGCACGTCCAGCATCTCCAGCGCACGGCCGCGGAACACGGCCAGCGCCCGATGCGACGGCACGCGGGCGATCGGCTCCTGGTAGTCGAAATAGTCGCGGAACTTGGCCACGTCCGGGTTCTGCTCGTCCTTGCCGCTGCGCAGGCGGCTGGCCAGTTGACCGCTGTCCCACAACCATTCGCGCAGCGTCTGCACCAGCGCGGGCTGCTCGGCCCAGCGTTCGCTCAGGATGTCCCGCACGCCGTCGAGCACCGCCTGCACGGTGGAGAAATCCGGCCGCTTGTCCGCCGGGTCGGTCGGCGCCTCGTACGGGACGACAAAGGCCTTGGCTTCTTCCTGCGGCACCAGCGTCGGGTCCTGCAACAGCCGGTCGGCCAGTGGCTCGAGACCGGCCTCGCGCGCCAGCTCTCCCTTGGTGCGGCGCTTCTGCTTGAACGGCAGGTACAGGTCTTCCAGTTCCTGCTTGGTCGCCGCCGCCAGCAGCGCCTGGCGCAACTCGGGGGTCAGCTTGCCCTGCTCCTCGATCGCGGCCAGGATGCTGGCACAGCGTTCCTGCATCTCCCGCAGATAGGTCAGCCGGGTGTCGATCTCGCGCAGGGCCACGTCATCCAGGCCACCGGTGGCCTCCTTGCGGTAACGGGCCACGAACGGGACCGTGGCGCCGCCATCGAGCAGGTCCACGGCGGCCTGGACCTGGGCTTCGCGCACGCCCAGTTCGTGGGCGATGCGGCTGACGATGGCTGACATGTGTTTTCCTCCCCAGGGTAAGTTCCGCGCGCCGGCCACCGACCCAGTCGAAGCGGGCGCAAAGCCGGCGAGTGTGCCACAGCCCGGCACGGCCGCTTCGCCCCGCGCGACATGTCACAGGAGGTAACACATGACGAGGCAACCACCGGGCGCATCGGCATCGTGGGTCGGACGCTGGCTGGCCGTGTCGGCCTGCATGCTGGCCGCGCCGGCGACGCTGGCGGCCGTGTGCCAGGCGCAGTCGGGCGCCATGGTGACGCCGGTGATCGAGTTGTACACCTCGCAGGGTTGCAGCTCCTGCCCGCCGGCGGACCGATGGTTGTCCCGCCTGCAGCCAGGCACGACGGCGCCCGAAGGCGCCGTGATCCAGGCGTTTCATGTCGCGTACTGGGACTACATCGGATGGCCGGACCCGTTCGCGGCGCCGGCCCATACCGCACGCCAGCGCCAGATCGCGGCCTGGAACGGCTTGCGCACCATCTACACGCCGCAGGTCGTGCGCGACGGGCGCGACTGGCGCCCATGGCGCAACGCACCGGTGCCACTGGAACACCCCGGCCGCCGCGCCGACGCGAGCATCCGGCTGACACGTGGCGCACCCGACCGGTTCGACGCCACGGTGACAACCGGGCGCGGCGCCCCCGACACCTGGGCGGCGTACTGGACCGTGACCGAAAGCGCACACCGCACCGCCGTGCGCGCGGGGGAGAACGCCGGCACGACGCTGCGCAATGACCATGTCGTGCGGCAATACACGCCGGCCGGGCACTACCGCAGCCAGCCCGGCACGGCACAAGCGCTGGTGCTGCATGCCGTACCGGCTGCGCCCGGACACACACGAAGGGTCAACCTGGTCGTGTTCGATCCGCGCAGCGGCGCCACTGTCCAGGCCCTGTCGCTGGCCTGCCGCCAGCAGGAAAACGCCCCGGACACACCCGCCTCGGCGCAGCGCGCCACATCCGACCCGCAGACAGGCATGTAAGGAGACTTCCTACAGACGATCGAGACAAACGGCGACTTAGCAGAAAGGGCCCCGAAGCCTACATTTATTTACAAGGGCGTCACTGCCCACCTGCCGAGTCAATCCACCCAATTGCCTAAAGGACGTCATCATGATCCAACCGTCACGCTTCTCTGCCCCGCCCCGTCATGTTCCCGTGGCCGATCTGCCGCCGGCGACCGTGTCCATCGCGCAGCCCCGCATGGCCGAGGAGCGGCTGCCGTTCACGGTTCGCCTGGTGCGTGACGACGCGGCCCTGTCCAAGGCGGTCAGCATCCGGGCCGAGGCGTACGGGCGTCACATGCCGGAGTTCGGCGACAAGCTGCGCACACCGGAGGCCATCGACAGCGAACCCGGTGTCGCCGTGCTGCTGGCCGAATCCAAGCTCGACGGTGCCCCGATCGGCACCTTGCGCATCCAGACCAATGCCTACATGCCGCTCAAGGTCGAGCAATCGGTGACGCTGCCGCGCTGGCTGCGCGACCGGCCGCTGGCCGAGGTCAGCCGCCTGGGTATCGTGGGCGGCACGATCGGCCGCCTGGTCAAGATCGTGCTGATCAAGGCCGCATTCCAGTATTGCGAGCAGGACGGCATCGACTGGGCCATCGTCGCCGCACGCGCTCCGCTCGATCGCCAGTACGACCAGCTGATGTTCGAGGACCTGTATCCGGAACAGGGCTTCATTCCGATGCGCCATGGCAACAACATCCCGCACCGCGTGCTGGGTTTCGAGATCGAGACCGGCGCGCAGCGCTGGACGGAGGCCCAGCACCCCTTGCTCAAGTTCTTCGTGCACACCCACCACAGCGATATCGACGTCCAGGTCGAGCGCGAAACCAGCCTGGGCGGCCTGTTCCCGGATGCGCCGATGCTGCGGGTGACCCCGCCGCTGGGCCGCCGTCCTGTCTGAATTTCGCAACAAACCGCCCATTCAGGTCGTTGTGGGCGGCCAAAGGAAGTGATAGTGTTTTGAGTTGCCTTCGTGTCCGCGTAGACTGACGCCAGCTTGGAACGGTTCCAAGGTCTACAAGGACGCATGGTAGCGCGCATCGACTCACGGAACGCAACACCATGGCCCCGCTTCGGCGCGGCCATGGATGCACTGCTGTGGGCGTTGTCCATCTACATGGTTCCGATCGCGATCGGCCTGGCGTCGATCGCCGCCGTCGTGTTGTGGGACGACCAATACGCCGGCGGCGGCTCCCAGCCCTTGCGGTTCCAGGTGCTGCTCGATGCGTCGGGCGAGCTGAACGCAGCGCAGGCGGTGGCACAACTAGACAAGCAGCCAAGGGTCGCGCGTTTCGACACCCGGCGCTCGGAGAAACCGATCTGGTTCTCGCTCGCCGTCCCGGCCGACGCGTCCAGCCGCAGCGCCACGATCGAGTTTCCGTCCCGCCACGCCTCCGCCATCGCCTGCTGGGACCGCAGCGGGCTGGTGCCGCTGGGCGAGGCCACGCGCGGCGCGGCCAAGGGCCGTCTGTCGCTGGCCAAGGCCGGTTTCGCACTGCAGCTGGACCAGGGCGCCTCGCAGGCCGCCGTGTGCCGCGCCAGCTTCGTCGGGCCCGCCACGCTCAGCGCCTCGTTCTGGGGTACCGAGGACTGGCTGCGTTCCATCAACGAGTTCCACCGCAATTCAGGCCTGCTCGACGGCGGCCTGATCGTGCTGGCCGTGTTCGTGCTGATGACCGCCTGGATCAACCGCCAGATCCTGTATGTGTTGTTCGCCGCCTGGCTGGTGCTGACCTTGCGCATGAGCGCCATTTCGGCGGGATGGGACATCCAGTGGCTGGGACACACGCTGCCGGCCGAGTGGTTGCAGACCGGCCGCGCCGTGACCGTGTCGTTCTACGGCCTGCTGACGCTGATGCTGTACCGCACGCTGTTCCACGACGACCTGGCCAAGACGCGCTACCAGCGGCCCTTGCAGGTCATGCAGTGGGTCTGCCTGCCCTTCATCGTGGTCTCGCTGCTGCTGCCCTACAAGGTCTGGTTGCCGATGATGTGGGTCGTGACGGGCCTGGGCCTGTCGCTGATGACGATCAGCCTGGTCGACATCCTGACCCGCACCAAGTCGCGGGTGGCCATGTGGTACGGTGCCTCGCTGGGCGTGACCTTCCTGTCGAGCCTGACCGAGATCTTCGCGGCCGCCTCCGGCATCAAGGAATTCGTGGTCGCCACCAACTTCGTCACCGTGGCGCTGTCGTCCAGCCTGCTGGCGGCGCTGGCGATCGCCGAACAGATGCGCATGGAGCACCAGCAGCGCATCAAGGTGCAGGCGGAACTGGAGCACAACTTCAATGCCATGCCGATCGGCCTGTTCAGCCTGGACCTGCAGGGCCGCTTCATCAGTGCCAATCCCACACTGCGCTCCATGCTCGGCGAGCAGGTGCTGACGCCGGGCCGCAACACCTGGCAACTGTATTTCGACCAGGGCGCGTGGACGCAGCTGCACCATTTCGTCTACAGCCGGGTCGACGGCGAGCTCGAGATCAAGGGCAAGAAGCCGACGGACGGCAGCGAACAACGCAAATACCTGGTCAAGGCGACGCAGGCCAACGAACGTATCGAAGGTTCGCTGCAGGACATCACGGAAAAGGCCCGGGCGTCCGAAGACCTGAACTTCCTGGCCTACAACGATCCGCTGACCAAGGTGCTCAACCGGCGCGGCATCGAAAACGCCTTCCTCGACGCCAGCGCGACGACGCCCAAGGCGCGGCCGTTTGCCCTCGCCTACCTCGATCTGGACCGGTTCAAGCTGATCAACGACCTGTACGGCCACAGTGCCGGCGACGAGGTGCTGCAGCAAGTGTGCCGGCGCATCACCGACGTGGTGTCCGGATCGATCCGCATCGGACGGGTCGGTGGCGACGAGTTCGTCATCGTGTTGCCCGACACCAAGATGGCACTGGCCTCGCTGGTGTGCCAGGGTATTGTGCGCAACATCGGCAGCACGCCGTTTCGCGTCGGCGACAAGGCCTTCACGGTGCGTGGCTCGATCGGCCTGATCGAGGTCATGCCGGGCACCTCGATCAAGGACGCCTTGTCCACCGCCGACCGCGCCTGCCGCGACGCCAAGCGCGGGCACCACGACGGCCTGGTCGTGTACGACCGCAATGCCGACGCCTTCCGCCAGCACGAGGCCGAGTTGCGCCTGGTCGAACTGCTGTCGTCGAGCGCCGCCACCGATGGCCTGTACCTGGACATGCAACCGATCATGTCGCTGAAGGCACCGAACGAGTCGCTCAATTTCGAGGTGTTGCTGCGCATGCGCGACAGCGACGGCAAGCTGGTGCGGACCGACCGCCTGATCGCGGCCGCCGAAAACAGCGGCCGCATGGGCGTGATCGACCGCTGGGTGATGTCGACCACGCTGGCCTGGCTCAGCGAGCACCAGCACCGCCTGACCAATACCCGTTTCGTCTGCATGAACCTGAGCGGTGCATCGCTGAACGACGAGAAGTTCATGCAGGACGTGTTCGCGATGCTCGCGGCCAATGCCGACATCGCCCGCCACCTGTGCATCGAGATCACCGAAAGCGTCGCCTTGCACGATCTCAACAACACGCGCCATTTCATCGACCGGGTGCGCAGTTTCGGCGCCAAGGTCGCGCTCGACGACTTCGGCGCCGGCTACACCTCGTTCTCCTACCTCAAGGAACTGCCGGCCGACCTGCTCAAGATCGACGGCAGCTTCATCGTCAACATGAACCGCCATCCGGCCAATGTCGCGATCGTCGAGGCCATCGTGAACCTGGCGCGCAACCTGGGCATGCAGACGATCGCCGAATGGGCGGAAGACACGGCAACCGTGCAGACGCTGGCCGAGATCGGCGTCAACTACGTGCAGGGTTACATCGTGGCGCGGCCGCAACCGGCGGACATGTTGTTGTCCGCGGAGTCCTCGGCCAGTTTCATCCAGGACGAGGAACTGCTGCGTTTCACCAACATCCTGGGCAAGTCCGAGGACATCCGGGCCCAGGTCGACCTGTTCGACCAGATGGGTTCGCGCCAGGTGCATTGAGGCCCGGCGTCGCCGGGCTGCGCCGCGGGCTCCGGATCAGGCGCGCAAGGCCTTGCGCAGTTCCACGCCGAGTTCGGGCTTGTCGGCGAAAGGATCCGTCGGGTTGCGAGCCTGCATGATGTCCTCGAGCCGGGTCTGCACCGACTTGATCGCCTTCGGGTGGCTGTAGATGTAGAAGCGATTCGCCGCCACGGCATCGAACACCAGTCGGGCCACGTCGGCGGCAGACACCTTGCCGGAGCCCACGGCCTTGTCGCTCATCGCCTGGCCGATCAACTGGCTGCGCGTGGGCTTGGCCGCCCGGTCCGACAACTCCGCCGGCCGGTTGCGATGGCTCTGGCTGATGCCGGTGGGCACGAAGAACGGACACAACACGCTGGCGCTGACCTGGTCCGTGACCAGCGACAGATCCTGGTACAGGGTTTCGGTCAAGGCCACGACCGCATGTTTGCTGACGTTGTACACGCCCATGTTCGGTGGCGCCAGCAGCCCGGCCATGCTGGCGGTGTTGACGATATGCCCGCGCCAGGCCGGATCGGCACCGGCGGCTTCGAGCATCATCGGCGTGAACACGCGAACCCCGTGGGCCACGCCCATCAGGTTCACGCCCAGCACCCACTCCCAATCCTTGACACTGGTCTCCCAGATCAGGCCGCCGGCGCCGACGCCGGCGTTGTTGAACACCAGATGCGGTGCGCCGAATCGCTCGGCAACCGCACGCCCGAGTGCCTCGACCTCGTCGGCCCTGGACACATCGAGCCGGCAGGCCAGCACCTGGGCGCCGGCAGCCTGCATTTCGTCGCGCGCGCGGTCGAGTGCATCCTGCTGCACGTCGGCCAGCACCAGGTTCATGCCCAGTTTCGCACCGATACGCGCACACTCCAGGCCGAAGCCGGAGCCCGCGCCCGTCAGCACGGCGGTCTTGTTCTTGAAGTCATCGATCATGGTGGTCTCCTGTTTTCATGGGGTCCTGAGCATCTGCACGTGGTCGATGCCGTCCTCGACATAGTCGATGCCGGTGTCGGCGAACCCGTGCCGGCGATAGAAATCCTTCAGCCGGGCCTGGGCGCCGATACGCACCGGTTGCGGGCCCCAGGTCCGGCGCGCCAGATCCAGCGCCTGTTCCACCAGCTGGTGGCCCAGCCCGGTGCCCCGGGTATCGAAGCGCGTCGCGATGCGGCCGATGCTGACTTCGGGAAAGTGGATGCCGGGCGGAAAACAGCGCGCATAAGCCAGCAGTTCGCCGTCGCGTTCGCCGGTCAGGTGCAGCGCCTGGTGGTCGGTCCCGTCGAGGTCCTGGAACAGGCAGTTCTGCTCGACGACGAAGACCGCGCTGCGCAGCTGCAGGATGGCGTACAGCGTGCGCGGATGCAGTTGCTCCAGCGTCGCGCTGTTCCATTCCAGCACCGCCGCGCCCGAACTCATCGGCGCACCACGCCCTGCACGCGGCCGCCCGACGGCGGATCGCACCGGCCCGGGGTCGACCCAGGCGGCCTCATGCCGGCTCCGCCGCGCGCAGCACGTAGCCGATGCGCGGGAAATGCACGTGCACCGTGCCGGCACGGTCATCGGTGCGGCGCAGCGTGTAGTGCATGCGGGTCGCGGCCACGAGTTCGCCTTCGCTCGATTCGGGTCCGAAGTCGTTGCTGGAGATGCTGACCCGCGATCCCAGGGCAATGCCGTGGTCGTCCTGGAACGCGGCCTCGTCGACCGGCAACGGGGTCGATTGCGCCGCCAGCGCAATCGCCGCATCGGCATCCAGGCGCGTGGAGGTGCCGTGCCCGATGGCCGCCATCCGGTCCATCCACGCGAGCACGGCCGGCGTCGCATCGAGCACGTCGGCCATGACAGCGGTCTGTACGCGGGTGAACCACAGGCCGTGGTAGGCGGCGAAATCCGCCACGCAGGGTTGCGCTCCGAGCAGGAAGTCCTGTCCTTCAAGCATGTTGGCCAGCCGGCGCAGATAGGACTTGTACGCGCCGGCCGCGTCACCGGGACGGATGCGCGGCGTGGCCACCCGCATGGCCGCGCGATCGGCACCGAAGGCCTTGGCGGCATCCGGTCCCGCCTGGCCGAACATCTGGGCGGCACCCTTGGGCGACAGGCTGTAGGCCATCGACGTCCAGAACAGCGTGGTGTCGGCCCATTGCGCCAGGATCCGGGCCACACCCTTGTCGCGCGCCGGATACAGCGTCGGCTCGGCCTGCAGATGCTCGAGCACGTCGCAGATCAGCGCGGTGTCGCAATAGATGTCGGCACCGACCTGCAACACCGGCGTCTTGCGGTAGCCGCCGGTCAGCGCCTGCAGGTCGGGCTTGGGCATGACCACCGGAATATGGACCGACTGCCAGGCCAGTCGCTTGTAGCCCAGCACGAGCCGGATCTTTTCGGCGAATGGTGATTGGGGATAGTGGTGCAGGATCGGTGTGGTCATGGCAGGGTTGAGAGGAACAAGGGGTGGAAATGTCCGCCACTTCAGCGTGGCCGGGCCCGCTCGAGGATGGCGTCGAAATCGGTGTCGCGCGGCAGGCTGCCGAAGACCTGGCCCCGCGTCCCGCCCAGCCGGGACTGGCAGAACACGCGCGAGACCGCCTCCGGCGCCGTCTGCACCAGCAGGCTGGCCTGCACCGCCAGCGCGATGTCCTGCGCCAGCAGGCGGGCCTCGCTCTCATCGGGCACGGCATCGATACGTTCGGGCAGGGCCGCGACGAGGCGATCGAGGGCCGGGTGGAAACCGCGCGCCGGCGCGCACTCCCGCACCAGCGTCGCGGCCGCGTCCGCCTGGCGCAATGCGCGCAGCAGGTCCAGCGCCATGATGTTGCCCGAACCTTCCCAGATCGAGTTCACCGGCATCTCGCGGTAGATACGCGCCATCACGCCTTCCCCGCCCTCTTCCACGTAGCCGTTTCCGCCCAGGCACTCCATCGCCTCCTGCGCGAAATGGCTGCCGCGTTTGCAGATCCAGAACTTGGTGACCGGCGTCAGCAGGCGGGCCAGCGCACGCTCGTGCGCATCGTCGCTGCGGTCGAAGGTACGCGCGAGGCGCAACGACAACGCGCACGCGGCCTCGCTTTCCAGCGCCAGGTCGGACAACACGTTGCGCATCAGCGGTTGCGCCAGCAGCGGCTTGCCGAAGGCGCTGCGCTGGGCCGTATGGTCGATCGCGATCGACAAGGCCTGGCGCATCAGGCCGCTGGTGCCCAGCGCGCAGTCGAGCCGGGTCATCGAGCCCATCGCCAGGATCTGCGGTATGCCGCGGCCCGGTTCTCCGATCAGCCAGGCCATGGCACCGGCGAACTCCACTTCGGAGCTGGCATTGGCCTTGTTGCCCAGCTTGTCCTTGAG
>JBFIDI010000107.1:0-13433 GCA_041581405.1 Burkholderiaceae bacterium | reverse complement strand
GACGCGGTCCATGCCGCCTACGAAACCATGCGGGCCTCGGTGCGTCGCCACGCACCCGACGCCCGCATCGACGGCGTGCTGGTGGCGCCCATGGTCGCGGGCGGCGTCGAATGTATCCTGGGCGCGCGCCGCGACCCGGTGTTCGGCCCGATGGTGCTGTTCGGCCTGGGCGGGGTGTTCGTCGAACTGCTCGGTGACGTCGCCGTGCATTCGGCGCCGGTGGACCGCGACCAGGCGCGGACGATGATCCGCAGCATCAAGGGCTTCGGCCTGCTCGGCGGCGCGCGCGGGCGCACGCCGGTCGACCTGGAGTTCCTGGCCGACAACCTGGTCGCCCTGTCGCAACTGGCGGTGGCGGCCGGCGAGACGCTGGACAGCATCGACATCAACCCGTTCATCGCATTGCCACGCGCCGATGGCGGCGGCTGCGCCGTCGACGCCGTCGTCGTGGGCCGCGATGCACTCGACAAGGAAACCCGATGAACGATTCCGTCACCATGGCCACGACACAGGCGCCCGCCAGAGGCGAGCGCACACCGGACAGCCGACACGCACTCGGCCAGGCCATCGGCCTGTCGGCATTCGTCTGGGGTTATCCGCTGGTCGAGACGATGCGCACCTGCCGGCTGCAGACCATGTCCGCGCACGGCGACACGGTGGCCTGGCGCGCCGACATCGACCGCCTGCAGCATGTGCGCCGGGCCTCCAACGCGGCCGACCGCGACGTCGTGACCCCGGCCAACGACCTGCTCTACACCACCGGGTGGATCAACCTGGCCCATGGTCCGCGCCTGCTGCACGTGCCGTCGGCCCGGCGGCATGGCGGCCGCTACTTCGTGCTGGCGCTGTACGACGCCTGGACCAACAACTTCGCCAACCCCGGCCTGCGCAACTCGGATCCGGACGGCGAGACCGTGCTGCTGGTCGGCCCGGGTACACCCCGGCAGCCGGACTGGCCGGCGCATGCGCGCGTGATCCATGCGCCGACCGACCTGACATGGCTGATCGCGCGTGTCGTCGTCGGCGACGCCACGGAAAGCGACGGCGCCGCCGCCCGGGCGCTGCAGGACGATATCCGGCTCGAATGCCTGCCCGGAACCGACCGGGGCACACGCCCCGACGCCGTGCAGAACTGGATCGGGGCACCCGAAGACACGATGGCGGCGCTGGCAGAGCGACCCGCAGACGCCGAAGCCATTGCCGCCGCGTTCTACGCCAACCTGTGCCAGTGCCTGGCCAGCACCACGGTGCCGGATGCCGACGCCGGCCTGGCCCAGTGGTTCACGCGCGGCAAGCTGGTCGCGGGCCGGCACTTCGACTGGTCCCTGCTCGACCCGTCGTTGCGCGCCGGCCTGCTGCGCGGGCTGCTCGATGGCGCCGGCGTGCTCGCGTCGGGCTCGCGCAGCCAGCATGCGCGGCCCTGGGCAGCCCAGTTCGCGCTAGGACGGTATGGCAGCGACTACATGACACGCGCGTTGACCGCGTACAAGGGCCTGGGCGGCCTGGCCAGCGACGAGGCGATCTATGCCATGGGTGACTTCGACGCCGACGGGAACATGCTCGACGGGCGGCACCGGTACCTGATGCGCTTCGAGCCGGGCGATCCGCCACCGGTCGACGCGTTCTGGTCGATCACGCTGTATGCGGCCGACCGATTCCTGTATCCGAACGACTTCGAACGTTTTTCGATCGGCGACCGTACGCCGGGCCTGCGGCACGACCCCGATGGCGGCCTCACGCTGCAGGTCGGCCACGATGCACCGCGGGACCGCTCCAACTGGTTGCCGGCGCCGGCCGGCAACTTCTATCTGATCCTGCGCATGTACGGCCCGCATGCCGATGCGCGCAGCTGGCGCATCCCGGCATTGCGCCGCGTCACCCCCTGAACTCCCTGTACCCGCCATGTCCGACCCCACGACGATGACCAGCACCAGCCCCCGAGACGACTATCTGTTCAGCCTGGCAATGCAGGCCTGCATCGCCTGCTGGCCGCTGTACGAGATGCAGCGCATGCGCGCCGCCACCTCGGCGCGCAAGGCGCCCGGCCAGGGATTTGCCGGCGCCAGCCCCGAAAGCACCGAACGCTGGTGCAACCTGTTCATGCGCGAGCGCGCCCTGCTGACCGCCGGCAAGAGCCGTGTCGTGATGCCGAACAACGACACGCTGTATATCAACGCCTGGCTCGACCTGTCCGCCGGGCCGCTGGTGATCAGCGTCCCGGACACGGGCAGCCGGTATTACGTGCTGGGCTTGCTCGACTACTACACCAACCCGTTCGCCACAGTCGGCACCCGTACCACCGGCAACGGCGCCGGATCGGTGCTGGTGTCCGGGCCCGGCTGGGACGGCGAGGTCACGGCCGAACATCGGGCGAGCGGACGCCACCTGCGCAGCCCGACGAACTGGGTCTGGATCATCGGCCGTATCCTGGTCGACGGGCCGCACGACGTACCCGCGGTCAACGCGCTGCAGGACCAGTTCCGGATGCAGACGCCGGACGACTGGCACGCCGGCCGCGACAGCCCGGCACGGCGCTTCGACAGCCGGTTCGCGCCGCGCGCACCATGCTCCGTGGACCGGTTCCTGGCCATGGTCAACGACGCCTTGCAGTACAACCCGCCGCCAGCGCGCGACGTCGGGCTGTTCGCGCAGTTCGCGCCGCTGGGAATCGGCCAGGGCGCCGCCACCGCGCTGCGGGACGACGCCCGTGCGGCGCTCGAACGTGCCTGCGCGCGCACGCAGCAGCTGCTCGACAGCCCCGAACACGCGGTGTTCGGCACGGGCGGCGGCGACGGACTCCCCGGCTGGCGCCCCCCGATCCGGATCGGCCGCAGTTTCGGTGACGACCTGCTGTTGCGCGCCTTCGTCTCGCGCCAGGCCATCGGCGCACTGGAGACCCGCGAGGCGGCGTACCCGCGCTGCGAGACCGACGCGGCCGGCGCGATGCTCAGCGGCAGCCATCGCTACACGATCCACTTCGCGCCCGGGCAGATGCCGCCGGTCGACGCGTTCTGGTCGATCACCCTGTACCGGGCCAGCGACTGTTTCCTGGTTCCCAATCCGATCGAGCGTTACTCCGTCGGCGACCGCACGCCCGGCCTGGTCTACGACGCCGACGGCGGCCTGACAATCACGATCGCGCACACCGCACCGCTGGATGCGACGCAACGCGCGAACTGGTTGCCGGCGCCCGAAGACCGGTTCTTCCTGAGCCTGCGTGCCTACCTGCCACGCCCGGACATGCTTGACGGGCGTTACCGGTTGCCCGATCCGCAACGACAGCCATACTGAAGCCGGCGAGGCTCAGCGCGGCGCGTCGGATGCGCCGAGCCACCCGGCCACGCAGCGGTGGAACGCCTCGGGCTTGTGCAGCATGACCCAGTGCCCGGCGGGCAAGGCCTGCACCTCGTTGCCCGGTTGAGCCCGCACCCAGTCCAGCCAGCCGGGCGAGTGGAACATGAACGGCTTGCGCGTGCCGTAGATGTACAACATCGGGCAGGCCGGTCGCACCGGGGCGGTGCGGGACAAGCCGCCGACGGTGCCGAACCAGCGCATCGCATACGGGTAGTTCATCTGCCAGCCGATCGACGCCGGGTCGGCGCGGCAGCCCAGCGCCCGCGCCATGCGCCGCGTCATCCAGTTGCCGGTGGCGCCTCCGATCTTCCACGCCAGCGCGAGCCAGAACTGGTAGCCGAACACCTGGGCGCGCTGCGGGGCGGTCAATGACTGGCGCAACTCGCCGGAGTTGTGATCGCCGATGTCGACGGCGACGATGCGGGCCACCCGCGCGGGGTGGCGCGCGGCGAACTCGTAGCCGAAGATGCAGCCCCAGTCATGCAGCAGCAAGGTGACCGGCAGGCCGGGACTGACCTGGTCGACCACTGTCAGCAGCCATTCGCACATGTCGTCGAGCGACGTCGCACGCGGATCGGCCTGGATGTCGAAACCCGGCAGCGTGAAACGCACGCAGCAGTACCGGTCCTTGAGTGCCTCGACTGTCGCGTCCCAGAGCCGATAGGTGTCGGGCCAGCCATGCAGCATGACGACCGTATGCGGATGACCGCCTTCGAAATGGACCTCGATGTCCTCGACGGTGACGCGCGCTATCCCTGGCATCAGACCCCTTTCCTGTTCGCCATGCGCTGTGGCAGACCGGATACGCACAGCAGCTGAAAACGACGACTACAACAATAACGACTCGCCGCGCCGGGGCGGCACCCGCGCACGGCCGGGAACGCCGGCGCACATGCGAGCCGGATGCCGGGAATTCTAGCCATGGCCCCTGCGGAGCGGGCCGGTCGTCGGCCATGGCCACCGGCCCGCCGGACCGGATCGGCACGTCCGGCGTCAGTGGCCGTCCGCCGCGGCGCGGAACAGCCGGATCCGTTCCGCGTCGGCCGGATGCGACGCGATGGAGATGCCGCTCCAGGCGCTGTCGTCGTTCGACGCCTCCGTTGCGCCACGGCGGCGGTGCATCTGCTCGAAGAAACGCACCATCACCAGCGGCGACAGGCCGGCCGCCTTGAGCATGCGCGCCGACGCCTGGTCGGCCTCGCGCTCGGCGGCTCGCGAATAGCTGGCGTTGCCCAACGCAGCCGGCGCGGCGGCGAACAGCGTGCTGAAGTCACCGAACACGACGGCCGCGACTCCCGACAGCACCGTCGCCTGGGCCAGCATGCGCAGGCCGTGCCGGTGCTGCACGTGCCCCAGTTCATGGGCCAGTACCCCCAGCAGCACCGGTTCGTCGTCGCGGAACATGGCCACCAGTTCGTCGGTCATGATGATGGTGCCGCCCGGCAACGCAAACGCGTTGGGGCCGATCCGGCTGCCGCGAAATTCCAGTTGCCAGTGCGGCACCGTGCCCGCTGGCTGCGCCGCGGCGACCCGCCGGAAGGCCGCGCGCAAAGCCGCCTGCCGTTCGGGCGGCAGTTCGCTGGGTCGTAGCATGAGCCGGTCCAGGCTGTCCAGCGCGGTCTCGCCGATGACCACGTCGACCGACACCGGCGTCGCCGCGACGACCAGCCCGGCCAGTGCCGGAAGCCCCCAGCGCTGGAGCGCAACCGCCAGCAACACGAGAGCGGCAACGCTGGCCAGCACCCAGCGCCAGCTGCCCTGCATACGCACGGCCAGGCCGGGCCGATGGCCGCTGGCGCGGGCCCATGCGTCCCAGGCGGCGCCATCGGCACACTGGATCGCGCCGCCGCGCGCCAGATGCAGCACCCGCATGCCGTGCCGGCTGGGTTCGGGCCATTGCAGTTCGCCCGCCGGCACCCGGCGTTCGAACCCGGGACCGCGCAGCAGCAGGTCCTTGCCGGTCCATTGCAGTTCGACCGGCTGCTCGCCGGCATGGGTGCCGTCGAAGTAGCTGGCCGCCAGTATCGGCGCCTCGGTCTCGCGCATGCGGGCCTACAGGCCGATATCGATGCCCAGCAGGTCGCCGGCCGCGTCGCCGGAGGCCTCGACGTCGGAAGCCTGCAACAGGCTGACCAGCGTGGCCGGGTCCTGGCGCGTCTTGACGATGACGGACTCGAGCCGCAGCCGGGTCGTCGCGACGGCCGCAAACGGCCAATACAGGCCCAGCGTGAGCAGCATCAACAACCAGTTCCGGACGGTCAGCCAGAACAACCGGGAGAACCGGAGCTTGCTGACAAAACGCATGGACCGGTTGCCGGTCTTGGTCCAGACCAGGTTCTGCAGCCCGGCCGTGAAATAGGTCTTGACCGTGACATAGGCCACCAGCATCAGCGGCAGGGCCAGCGACAGCACGGCCGCCGCCAGCAACGGTCCGGCCGCACCCGCGCCGCCGGACCGCACCGACCCCGCCTGCGTGAACCCGTAGAAGGCGGCGCCGAGCAACGGCAACACGACCAGCAGGGCCAGCCCCAGGCACTTGAACGCGAGCAGGTAGAAGGCGCTGACGGTCGCCTTGAATCCGGTCTGCAGGGATGCGAGCCCGTAGTTCTCGTGCTGGTAACGCTTGAGGTTCCACAGCAGCCAGGGCAGCACCGCCACCGTGCCCAGCGACACCAGCAGCATCAGGAAGCCGTACCACGGCGGCGGTCGCTCGGGGTTGGCCACCCACAACAAGGCGCCGGCCACCAGGACGGCGGGCACGAACAGCGGCAGCATGGCTCGATAGGCTTCACCGATCGAGCCGCTGAACACGAAACGCATGCCGCGCCAACTCGTGTTGGCCAGCCGGAACCGCATCGAGGACTTGAGCAGCGCCGGCGCGATGGCCGCCACCAGCACCAGGGCCACCAGCCCGGCCAGCACCGAGAACTGCCCGGCCACCGAATACAGCACGAACAACAGACCCACCAGCAGGTAACCGCGCAACATCGCGCGCGGATTGCCGTGGAAACCCAGGGGTGTGCCGTCCACCAGCGTATGGCCGTGGAAATACCGCAGGCGCCGCGCCTTGGCCCACGGGTAATAGAGCGTGAGGGTGACCAGCACCAGCAGCAGGTTGACGATCCAGATACGGAAATACTCGCTGCCCGAGCCGGTGAACCGGATCGCCAGCTGTCGGGGCTGGCCTGCGGGCCCCTCGGGCGGCTCCATCATCGAATCGACTGCCACCCCTTGTGCGTCGCGCATAAATGTCCTGTCTGTGTTGCGGCGCACGATCGGCACCATGTCCGATGGTAGCGCCGGACAGGCGTTGCGCCGGCGGCGCCGTCCCCCAAATGGTCGACCGCGGACGTCGTTTCGCGCCGCACCGCCGGCCGGGAGCCGGTCGCCCGCCGTTCAGCCCGGGGCGGTCCGATCGGCGTCCAGCCGGGCCTTGAGGAAACCACCGGTGCCGTACCGGGTCACCCCCTGGTAGAAGCGGCCGGTCAGTCGCGCGACCATCGTGGTGTAGACGTCGACCAGGTTCGGAAGAATCTGGAAGTTGTCGTAGTTGACGACGACCTGCACCCGGTGCCCCAGCGGTTCGAGCAAGGCCTGCACCTGCTGCTCGACGGCGTCGATATCGTCCTGCGAACGGATCGCGAGTCCCTCGAAGTCGATGAACAGGCGCATGCCGGCGGCATCGAGCTCGAACCGCTGCTCCAGCGGCGTGGCCAGCATGCGCTGGCGCAGGCCGGTCGGCTCCTCGCGGAACAAGGCGGCGTCCATCAGACGCAGGTGCGGGCTGATGGACGGCACGAAATCCATCTGCGCCAGTATGTCGCGCTGCAGGTCGACGCCGGGTGCGATCTCGACCAGTTCCAGGCCGCATCCGTCACCGTTACCGTCGCCGCCTGCCTGCGCCAGCAGGCGGAAGACACAGCGCTCGGTCACGTACAACACGCGTTGCCCCCGGCGCAGCGACTCCCGGCCGCTGAAGGTGCGGTGCTCGACGTCGCGCACGAACTTGCGCAGCTTGCCCTCGGCACGCAGGTGCAGGCGGCCTTCGTGCACCCGCACGTCCAGCTCGCCCGCCGTGAAGGTGCCGACGAACACCACCGCCTTGGCGTTCTGGCTGATGTTGATGAAGCCGCCCGCCCCGGCCAGTCGCGACCCGAACTTGCTGACGTTGAGATTGCCGTGCCGGTCGGCTTGCGCCAGGCCCAGCACCGCGACATCGAGCCCGCCGCCGTCGTAGAAGTCGAACTGGCTGGGCTGGTCGATCACCGCCTGCGTATTGACGGCGGCACCGAAACTCAGGCCACCGGCGGGGATGCCGCCGATGACGCCGGGTTCGGCCGTCAGCGTCAGCAGGTCGATGATCTTTTCCTCGGCCGCAACGCCGGCCACACCCTCGGGCATGCCGATGCCGAGATTGACGACGTTGTTGGATCGCAGTTCGAACGCGGCACGGCGTGCAATCACCTTGCGCACGCCCAGTGGCAAGGTCGGCAGGTGATCCAGCGGCACCCGGATCTCGCCGGAATAGGCCGGGTTGTATTGCTCGGCGAAAGTCTGCATGTGGTGGGCCGGGTCGGTGGCCAGCACCACCGCGTCGACCAGCACGCCCGGAACCTTGACCTGGCGCGCGGGCAAACTGCCACGTTCGGCGATACGTTCGACCTGGGCGATCACGATGCCGCCCGAGTTGCGTGCCGCCATCGCGATCGCCAGCGCCTCGAGCGTCAAGGCCTCGCGCTCCATCGTCAGGTTGCCGTCCGGGTCGGCCGTGGTCGCACGGATGATGCCCACCGAGATCGGAAAGGCCTTGTAGAACAGGTAGTCCTTCCCGTCGATGGTCATCAGCCGCACCAGGTCCTCGGTGGTGCGGCTGTTGATCTTGCCGCCGCCGTGGCGCGGGTCGACGAAGGTGTCGATGCCGACCCGGCTCAGCGTGCCGGGCTTGCCGGCGGCGATGTCCCGAAACAGGTGCGCGATCACGCCCTGCGGCAGGTTGTAGGCCTCGATCCGGTTGTCCACGGCCAGTTGCTGCAGCGTCGGGATCAGGCCCCAATGCCCCCCGATCGCCCGCCGGACCAGCCCCGCATGGCCCCAGTGGTTCAGCCCGCGCGTCTTGCCATCACCCTGTCCGGCCGCGAACACCAGGGTCAGGTCCCGCGGCGCACCGTGCCCGGTTTCGTCGCGCGTGGCCAGGAAACGCTGCTCGAGCGCGATCGCGATCCCTTCCGGAAAACCGATGCCGACAAATCCGCCGGTGGCCACGGTGTCGCCGTCGTGGATCAGCCGCACCGCCTCGGCCGCACCCACGACCTTGTTGCGGCGCAGGCCGGGCTGGACCAGTTCCTTGACATGGTGTTGCATCGTGTCTCCTCGTTGTGCCGCCTATCATGCCTTGCCGCCGCCACCAAGGCCATACCGAAGCCGGCTTGATCTGGCGCAGGCGCGCGGCACAAAGCGACCGGCGCCCGTCATTTATCATGCATCCTGATTCATCATTTGCGGGTCTCGCCCGGCGCGGCGAGCACCCACGCGGTCGCCACGCGCCGCCCCCGTTCACCTCGAGGAAGTCACCATGTTGTTCTCATCCTGGAAGCCGCTGCTCCTGCTGGCCGCCATCGCCACATCCGGCGGAGCATTCGCCCAGGCCGACTGGCCATCGAAGCCGGTGCGTATCGTCGTTCCTTTCGCCGCCGGCGGCACCACCGACATCACCGCCCGCGTCATCGCGGACGAACTGACCAAGGCGGTCAAGGGCAGTTTCATCGTCGACAACAAGGGCGGCGCCGGTGGCAACGTGGGTGCGGCCGAGGTCGCACGTGCCGCGCCCGACGGCTACACCTTCCTGATGGGAACGCCCGGCACCCAGGCGATCAACCAGTTCCTGTATCCGAAGATGCCGTACGACACGGCCAAGGACTTCGCGCCGGTGTCCTTCGTGGTCCGGGTGCCCAACGTCCTGGTCGTCCATCCCGGTGTCGACGCCCGGTCGCTGAAGGACCTGATCGCGCTGGCCAGGAGCAAGCCCGGCGCGCTGTCGTACGGATCACCGGGCAACGGCACGACCGGTCACCTGTCGACCGAGTTGTTCAAGAACCAGGCCGGCGTGTTCGTGACCCACATCCCGTACCGCGGCAGCGGCCCGATGCTGCTCGACCTGATGTCCGGCCAGATCCAGCTGGCCATCGACAACCTGCCCTCGGCCATGCCCCACATCAAGGCCGGCAAGCTGGTGGCGCTGGGCGTGACGGGCGGCAAGTCCAACAGCCAGTTGCCCGACGTGCCCCCCGTGGCCTCGGTGCTGCCCGGTTATGCGGCCGAATCCTGGTTCGTGTTGATGGCTCCGGCCGGCACGCCGCCGGCCATCGTCAACCGGATGTCGGCCGAAGTCGACCGGATCCTGAAGAAACCCGAGGTGATCGAGCGTTTCAAGGGCCTGGGCGCGGAGCCGGTCGGTGGCACGCCCGAGCAACTGGGCCAGTTCATCGCCGCCGAAACCGTCAAATGGTCCAAGGTCGTCAAGGCCTCGGGCGCCAAGATCGACTGACCCGCGACGACCGGACCGGGCCCCGACGGGCGCCGGCCCGGTCGACACGATTCAACCAACACCGAACGGGACCACACGATGGATTTCGAACGTTTTGTCATGGTCGGCCGCTCGGGCGAGCGCAGCCGCCGCGAGATGGTGCGCGTGGGCGCGGTACTGCTGTTCCTCGTCGGCATCGTGCTGTTCCTGACCTCGCGCTCGGGGCAGATTCACTTTTCGCTGGTGGTGGCCGCCATGATCGGCGGCTACATGGCGCTGAACATCGGCGCCAACGACGTGGCCAACAACGTCGGGCCGGCCGTGGGGTCGCGCGCACTGACGCTGGGCGGCGCCATCGTGGTGGCCGCGATCTTCGAGATGGCCGGTGCGCTGATCGCCGGCGGCGACGTGGTGGGCACGATCAAGAGCGGCATCATCACGCCGTCGGCCATCGTCGACAAGGAGATCTTCATCTGGCTGATGACCGCGGCGCTGCTGGCCGGTGCCTTGTGGCTCAACATCGCGACCGCATCGGGCGCGCCGGTATCGACCACCCACTCCATCGTCGGGGGCGTGCTCGGTGCCGGCATCGCAGCCGGCGGCTGGGGCATCGCCAACTGGGGCGAGATGGCCAAGATTGCGGCCAGCTGGGTGATCTCGCCGGTCCTGGGCGGCATCATCGCCGCGGCATTCCTGTACCTGATCAAGCGCACCATCACCTACCAGAACGACATGGTGGCGGCAGCCCGGCGCTGGGTGCCGCTGCTGCAGGCGGCGATGGCCCTGGCATTCACGACCTACCTGGTCATGAAGGGCCTGCGCCAGATCTGGCCGGTCAGTTTCGGCATGGCGCTGCTGGTCGGCCTGGGGTTCGGCGCGTTGACCTACGGATTCATGCGCTGGCGCCTGGCATCGGTCACGCAGGGCCTGTCCAACGACAAGCAAGGCGTCAACAGCCTGTTCGTGTTGCCGCTGATCTTCTCGGCGGCCCTGCTCAGTTTCGCCCATGGCGCCAACGACGTGGCCAACGCGGTCGGACCGCTGGCGGCGATCAACGAGGCGGTGATGCAGGGCGCGATCGCAACCAAGGCGGCGATCCCGGTCTGGGTGCTGATGATCGGCGCCATCGGCATCGCGCTGGGGCTGGCGCTGTACGGACCCAAGCTGATCAAGACGGTGGGCTCGGGCATCACCGAGCTGGACCAGATGCGCGCCTTCTGCATCGCGATGGCGGCGGCCATCACCGTCATCGTCGCCTCGCAGCTCGGCCTGCCGGTCAGCTCGACCCATATCGCGGTCGGCGCGGTGTTCGGTGTCGGCTTCCTGCGCGAATACATCAAGTCGCACTACGGCCAGATGATCATCGCCATCGAGGAACACCATGCCGGGCATGACGAGGAGATCGTGCAGGCCTACCTGGTGCGTTTCCACAAGGCCGACTTCAACGAGAAAGGCCGCATGCTGGCCGAACTCAAGGCCAGCAAGCAGGCCAAGGTCGACAGCCACCTGACGAAGAAGGAACGCCGGGGCCTCAAGGGCGTGTACCGCAAGGAGCTGGTCAAGCGCTCGGCGCTGGCGCGTATCGTCGCGGCCTGGCTGATCACGGTGCCGGTGTCGGCACTGATGGCGGCGATGATCTATTTCACGATCCGGGGCATGATGCTGCCCTGAGTTCGCGCGCCGACGTGTCCGGCCGGCGTGTTGTCGCGCCCCCTCAGTGGTGGTGGCCGTGCTCGCCGTGCACGTGGCCGTGTTCGATCTCCACCGCGGTGGCGGCGCGCACGTCGGTCACGGTGACGATGAAACGCAAGGCCTTGCCCGCCATCGGGTGGTTGCCGTCGAGCAGCACCTTGTCGCCCTTGATCTTGACCACGTGGAACGCATGTTCGCGACCGGAATCGTCCCGGCCGTGCAAGGTGCCGCCGACCTTCACACCGGGCGGGAACTCGGCCTTGGGAATGGTCTGCACCAGGCTTTCGTCGCGCTCGCCGAAGGCGTCCTGCGGTTGCAGCGCAACGACCGTCTGATAACCCTTTTCCCTGCCCTCGAGTGCCTGTTCGATCTTGGCGAAGGTGTTGCCGTATCCGCCATGCAGGTAGACCATGGGTCCGGGGCCGGCATCGAGGGTCTTGTGCGCGGCGTCGGTGACTTTGTAACGCAAGGTGACTGCGGTATCTTTTTCGATCTTCATGGGCGTGTTTGTACCACCGAACACGGGCGCAATACCGCAGCGCCACGGTCCGGCGTCCTTGCAGCTTGAAATCGAAGGGTTCATCATCAACGGCAAGACCGTTGTTTCCGAGTCATTCGCCACAGGAGGTGCACCATGGAAGGCATACGCAGACCCGCGGTGGCCGGCAGCTTTTACCCCGGCGGCACGGCGGCGTTGACCGGCATGGTGTCGGACCTGCTCGCGGAGGCGTCGGCGCGGGCGCCGACGCAACAGGCCGCCGTGCAACCCAAGGCCATCATCGTTCCCCACGCCGGCTACATCTATTCCGGCGCGACGGCCGCGCGGGCCTATGCCGGCCTGGCCGAGGCGCGCCAGGCAATCCGCCGCGTCGTGCTGCTCGGACCGGTGCACCGGGTCGCGGTGCGCGGCCTGGCCTTGCCCGGGGTGGCGCGTTTCGCCACACCGCTGGGCGAGGTGGCGCTCGACCAGGACGCCATCGCCGACATCCGCGACCTGCCGCAGGTCGTCGAGAGCGCGCCGGCCCATGCGCATGAACACGCGCTGGAGGTGCAGTTGCCGTTCCTGCAGTCGGTGCTGGACGACTTCACGCTGGTGCCGCTGGCCGTCGGCGACGCCACGCCGGACGAGGTGGCCGAGGTGCTGGAGCGGCTGTGGGGCGGCCCGGAAACCCTGATCGTCATCAGCTCCGACCTGTCGCATTTCCTGCCGTACGCGGCCGCGCAACGCATCGACCGGGCGACCGCGCAGCACATCCTCGATCTCAACCCCGTCATCACCCATGAACAGGCCTGTGGCGGCACACCGGTCAACGGACTGCTGCTGGCCGCGCGCCGGCACGGCTTGCAGCCACGGCTGGTGGCCCAGTGCAATTCCGGCGACACCGCCGGCGACAGGCAACGCGTCGTCGGCTACGCGTCGTTCGCCTTCACACCGGAGGCATCCGATGCCATCGCATGACCGTGGCGCCACGTTGTTGCCGATCGCCCGCAATGCGATCGCGCAGGCGCTCGGGCACCCGGCCGTGACGCACGAAGACGCCCACTGGTTGCACGAACCCGGGGCCACGTTCGTGACGCTGACGCGCCACGGCGCACTGCGCGGCTGCATCGGCAGCCTGGAGGCGCGACGCCGCCTGATCGACGACCTCAAGGCCAATGCGGTCGCGGCGGCGCTGCGCGATCCGCGGTTCGCACCGCTGACCCTGCGGGAGTTCGACCAGGTGCGGGTCGGTGTCTCGCTGCTGTCGCCGATGCAGCCGATGGACGTGCACGACGAAGCCGATGCGCTGGCGCAGCTGCAGGTCGGCATCGACGGCCTGGTGTTCGAGTGCCATGGACGCCGCAGCACCTTCCTGCCGCAGGT
>JBFIDI010000106.1:0-13453 GCA_041581405.1 Burkholderiaceae bacterium | reverse complement strand
GTGATGGGTTTGGACGGGAAGGTGGCCGCGGTCTCGGCCGTGGCGACGAGCGTCGTGCCGGCCAGGAGTGCGGCGCAGGCCAGTGCGGGCAATGACGGGTTCGGGCGGTGCAGTTTCATGGTGTTCCTTGAGTGAGGGTTGATGAAGAGGGAACGGACGTGGACGGACATCAGCCCGTCACCGCCTTCTTGGCTTCGCGGATGTGGTCGTAATTCTGGTTCTGGAACCACTGCTGGTATTGCAGGTAGCTGATCGGCTCGTAACGCGGCGGCTTGCCCGGCTCGATGCAACTCGGCAGGCACTCCATCCGGTAGTCGAGCGTGGTGTCGAAGAAGAACGGGATCGCATAACGCTCGCGCCCGGACAGGTTGATCACGCGGTGCGGCGTCGCGAAAAACCGGTCGTTCGTCCAGCGGCGCAGCAACTCGCCGGAATTCACGATGAAGGCGCCGGGGATCACCGGCGCGTCGATCCAGCGGCCGGATTGGGTCTGAATCTCGAGGCCGGCGATCTCGTTGGGTGCCAGCAGGGTCATGAACGCGGTGTCGATGTGCGGCGCCAGGCCGAACTCGTTGTCTTCGTACCGGTCCTGCGCCGTGTAGTGCATGAGCCGCAAGGTGTATTGCGGCTCCGTGAAAGCCTCGGTGAACCAGTCCGGCGCAAGATCGAGTGCCACGGCGTAGACCGGCAGCATCGACAGCGCCAGGCGCTCCAGCGCATCGCAGTAGGCGACACACACGGAACGGAACTCCGCATTGCCCGCCGGCCACTGGTTCTGGCTGCGGTAGAGCACGCCCGCCAGCACATCCGGGTGGTCCGCCGGCAGGTCGCGCTTGAGGATGAAACCTTCGGACAGGTTGGGCTTGTTGTTCGCGTTGAGCTTGGAGTGCCGCGTCGTCGAACCCTTGAACGGCAGGTATCCGACGTTGTGGATGTTCGCCTTGAGCGCCATCTTCTGCTCGAGCGGCAAGGCGTGGAACCACTCGGCCGCGGCGAAGGTCGCGTCGATCAGCGACTGCGGCACGTCGTGCCCGGCCATGTACCAGAAGCCGACGTCCTGGTAGGCGTAGCGCAACTCCGCGGCCGCCTGCTCAACCGCGCCCGGACGGCCGGCGAGGACGCCCGAGACATCGATGACCGGAATTTCGCTGCTGGGCCTGTCGGCCGTGGATGGTTCACTTTGCATGGGTTTGCCTCACCGTGGGTTGCTTCCGGAAAAAGACGACATACCCCTGCAAAGCAAGTGTTGTACCAGCGGAAATTCGGGCGAAAACCCGGTCCGGGTCGCTTTTCGCGAGCCGCGGCCATCGGAAAGCGCACCACAAAAGCGTGGTATGCCACGTTTTAGTGCGGCCGGCACTGACCCTGGTGCACGACAGATACGTTGTATGCCACCGGATTCGGGGCCTCGCCGGCCCCGCGCGGCGTCAGCGCGGACGGAAGGGAGCGACGCTGGCCGGCGACTGGTTTTCCACCAGTCGGATCAGCATCAGCAGCAGCGCATCGCGTTGCCGGGGCGGCAGCTGCTCGATCGTCCGGTCGTGGGCGCGCACGACGGCGTCTTCCATGCGCCGCACCAGCGCACGGCCCTTTGCCGTCAACTGGTGCAGGCTGACCCGCCCGTCGGTTTCGCTCTTGCGCCGCGCGATCAGGCCGCGCGCCTCGAGGCGCGGAATCACCTCGGCAATGCCCGAGCGCTCCAGGCCGATTTCCGAGGCCAGTCCGATCTGGTCGAGTTCGCCGTGTTCGGCGAGTGCCGTCATCAGGCTGTACTGCACCGGCGTGATGTTGAACCCCTGCGTCTCCTCCATGAACAACGCCACGTGGATCTGGTGCAGTCGGCGGATGAGGAAGCCCGGGCGCACGAGCAACGCGGATCGCGCCCGGGCATCCGCAAGCGCGGCAAGGGAAACCCCCTTGGGGGTGGACGGGGCGGGAATTCGGGGCGCAGGCTTCTTCATGGTGCCGGCATCGTATCCCACCCGGACCGCCATGGGAACGGTTTACGTTGTATGCCACCTAAAGTGGCACGCCGATTGCTTGACAACGGAAAAACCATGCAAGGACCTATATGTTTGATCTGATCGTAACGGGCGGACACCTGATCGACCCTTCCCAGGAACTCGACGGCTTCTTCGACCTGGTCGTGGATGCCGGTGTCATCCACTCGATCGTGCCGGCCGGCCAGGCCGTCCCGGCGCGCCAGCGGCTGGACGCTTCGGGCAAGCTGGTCATTCCCGGAATGATCGATTCGCACGGCCACGTGTTCGAGCATGTGACCGGTCGCTTCGGACTGGAGGCCGACCTGTGCGGCGTGTATTCGGGCGTGACCACCATCGTGGACCAGGGCGGCGCGTCGTGCATCACGCTGCCCGCGTTTCGCCAGCACGTGGTCAACAGCAAGCACACGCGGGTGTTCGCCTACCTGTCGTCCTACCTGGTCGGCGGACTGGAGGGGCATTACTACCCTTCGCTGTACCGGCCCGACTGCGTCGACGTCGCGGCGACGGTCAAGTCGGCGCAGGCCAACACGGACATCGTCAAGGGATTCAAGGCGCACGCCGAGATCGGCGGCCTGTCGCGCTGGGGGCTGGACGTGATGCGGCTGGCCGCCGAGATCGGCAACCAGGCCGCGATGCCGCTGTACATCCACTTCGGCCAGCTCTGGCCGATGCCCGCACCCGGGCAGACCCACGGCGTCGCGCCATTCGATGCCGACCAGGTGCTGGCGCAGATCGTTCCGCTGCTCAAGGCCGGCGACATCCTGGCCCACCCGTTCACGCGGCACCCCGGCGGATTCGTCGACCGGCAGGGTCGCGTGCACGCCATGGTGAGCGAGGCGCTGCAACGCGGCCTGAAGGTCGATGTGGGACACGGCTCCCATTTCAGCTACACCATGGCACGTATTGCGCTCGATGCCGGCATCGTCCCGCACACCCTGGGCGCCGACATGCACGGCTATAACACGCATGTGCCCCAGCCCCCGGGCACGCCGGACGAACACTCCGACAAGGAGCACATGTTCTTCGGCAAGGTCCGCTTCTCGCTGGCCCATGCCATGACGGCCATGCTGGCGCTGGGCATTCCCATCGACCACGTGGTGAAGATGGTGACCTGCAACGTCGTGGACGTCTTCGGCCTGCCCGCGGAGCTCGGCAGCCTGCGCGTCGGAAGTCCGGCCGACGTCACGGTGCTCCACGACGACCGCGGCGCATTCCAGTTGCGCGACAACGAAGGCGCCGAGGTGCGCGCGCAACGCATGCTGACGCCGGCCTGGTGCCTGCGCGCCGGCCGGCGTTTCGAGGCCGATGCGTCCATCCTGCCCGACGCGGGCGCGCTGGCCGCATGACGGCCGACCTGTCCCGGCCGTTTGCCGGTTGCTCCTGGCGGGGTGTCGTGCGCCGCAGCGCCATGCTGGCGCATCTGGACCCCCACGTCCTGCTGCATGCCGGACCGCCGCTGGACCATCCCATGTCGGCCGCGATCCGCCATGCCGCGGCACAGGCCATCGTGTTCGAGGGCATGGCGCAAGATCTCGACGATGCACTTGATCAGCTCGCCCGGGGCGTGTTCCGGCTGCAACCCGCCCAGGACCACGGCGTCGTCACGCCGCTGGCGCATGTCGTTTCGGCATCCATGCCGCTGGCCGTGGTGGGCGACGATACACGGGTCATGCTGGCGCCGCTGGTCGAGGGCGGCGCGCCTGCGCTGCGGTTCGGATCGACGGCGCCGGAATGCCGCGCCCGCCTGGAAGACATGACCCGACTGGGACTGTCGCGACTCGACGGCCTGCTGGCCAGGAACCCGGTTGCGATTGCCCCCGTGATTGCCGATGCCGTGGCGGCGGGCGACGAATGCCACGCCCGCACCGCGGTCGCCAACGAGGCGATGGTGCGGGCTCTGCACGGCCTGAACGAGGACGAAACGTCCGTGCTGCGCGGGATGCCCGGCGCCGTGTTGCCGGTGTTGATGGCGGCGGCGGCCTGGGCCCTGCAGTCGCACGCCGGCCAGACGCCGGGGGCCATCGTCGGCGCCGGCGGCAACGGGGTCCGCTTCGGCCTGCGGCTCAACGCCGTGCCAGGCTGGCAGACCGTCTTCGCGACACCGCCCCGCGGCCCCCTGTTCGCGGGCCCGGAACAGGCCCGCATCGAGGTATTGCCGGCCATCGGCGACAGCGCGGTGATCGATTTCTGCGGCCTGGGTGGCCAGGCGCTGCATGCCAGCCCGGCGTTGCTGCACGAATGGCAGGACTGGCTTCCTGCCGATGCCGCGACCCGCCATCGGCAGGTGCTCGATCCGCACACGGGACTCGTCGATGCGGCGCGGGTCGTGGCCAGCGGTCAACCGCCGTGGGTCAACCTGGCCATGCTCGACATCCATGCACAGCGCGGACTGGTCGGACGGGGCTTCTACCAGCCACCCCTGGAGCTCTTTTCGCGGTGGCAACGATGACGACACCCACGCTGCTGATACCCGGCCTCAACGGCTCGGCCCGGTTTTTCGACGCGCAGATCCCGCTGCTCTGGCGGCACGGCCCGGTGATGGTGGCAGACCACCGTCACGCGGATTCGGTGGCGGGCCTTGCGGAGCAGATACTGGCAAGCGCCCCGCCGCGCTTCCGGCTGGCCGGGTTCTCGCTCGGCGGTTTCATCGCGTTCGAAATCCTTCGCCGCTGCCCCGAGCGGGTGGCGGGACTGGCGTTGTTGTCCACCAACGCCATTGCGAGCCACGCGTCGGCGGCCCAGGTGGCCGTGCGCGAACAACGCATCGCGATGGCCCGCAATGGCCGATTCTCCGAGTTGTCGCCATTGCACTTCCCGGTCAACGTCCATGCGAGCCGTGAAAACGATCCGGTGCTGCGTGCGCTGCATCGCGCGATGACCGACGACGTGGGTCCCGCCGGATATGTCAACCAGCAACTAGCGATCGCCCATCGGCCCGATTCCCGCGCGACGCTGCCGACCATTGCCTGCCCCACGCTGATCGTCTGCGGCAACGGGGACAAGCTCACGCCGCTCGAACGCTCGCAGGAGATGCACGCGGCCATCCGGGGCAGCGAACTGGTCGTGCTCGACGGCTGCGGGCATCTGTCGCCGGTCGAGGCGCCCGCCGCCGTCGGCACCGCGCTCGAGCGCTGGGCGGCGCGCACGCGCACGGGACGATCCGCAACCGGCACCACGCCCGGCTGACGAGCCTGGCGAGGGCCAGCGGCCACCGCCGGCCAGCACCGTGCAGCGAGCACGGCCGTCGAAATCACCCGCGAAGCGCTGTCAGGCTTCGATGTCCTCGCAGCTGATCGATGCTTCCGTCATGGGCGCTCCGAGCGTCCCGGTGCCCGGACCGTGCTGCGCCGTCACCCGCGCCGCCACTCCCAGACCTCGCCATCGTCCGGATGCATCACCGGGCCTGCACAGGTGAAACCCAGCTTCTGCAGCACGCGTGTCGAAGCATTGGACTCGGGCAGGGTCTGCGCGCGAATGCGGGTGACGCCGTGAGCCGCGGCCAGGTCGACCAGCAAGGCCGCCATGCGCGAGGCCACGCCGCGCCCCTCGTGTCCGGGGAAGGTGAAATAGGCGATCTCCACGCCGTCGGCGTCCGGTGGCGACTTGAATGCGCAGGTGCCGACCAGGGGCGCATCGCCCGCCTCCCCGTCCTGCGCCAGGTATCCGATCCAGGGCGCCGCAGGGGGCGCGCCGTCGCCGGCCATGCCCAGGGTTGCCGCGCAGATGCCGGACAGAAATTCGGACTGCGTGACACGGGGTGCGGCCGCGGTCTCGGCCGTGATCGGAAGGAGGAACATGCGGGTATGCGGATACGGAAAGCGGCCGGATTTTCGCATGCCGGCATGCAGCCAGCGCATCCTCCTACGCGCCGGCAACACGCCGCATGCTAGGCTTGCAGGTGCGACGCCGGAGTGCCGCGGCGGGGTGACCCGTTGCGCAGGACGCGCGCTCGCGACCTACCAACCAGCACAGGGGAATCGCAACAATGATGAACAACAGCTTCGGCGGCCTTTTTGGTGTGCTGATCCTCGTCGGCGACATCTGGGCGGTGATCAACATCTTCCAGAGCACGGTCTCGAACGAAAAAAAACTCCTCTGGATCGTCGCCGTGGTGTTGCTGCCGCTGCTCGGACTTGCGTTGTGGTTCTTCCTAGGGCCACGCGCCGCCAAGTCGGGCTGACGCAGGCCGGGCGAACGATGCGGCCCGCCGCGCGGGCACGGTCACCGGTGGTGCCGGCCCGTATTCACCACGGCAACTCGGTGCCGTCGTAGTTGAAGAAGCGCCCGCTGTGCGCGGCCTCCAGCGTGTCGAACAGACGCTGCTGCCCGGCCACCGCGGTCTCGACGTCGATGGTCGCTCCCTGCCCGCCCATGCGCGTCTGTACCCAGCCCGGATGCAGGGCCACGACCGTCACGCCCCGCGGCGCGAGGTCGTTCGCGAGATTGCGGGCAATCATGTTGACCGCGACCTTGGACAAGCGGTATTCGTAGCTGCCGCCCGTCGTGTTGCCGCCGATCGAACCCATGCGGCTGGACTGCAACGCCACCAGCTTGCGCCCGGACAACGTGATGTTGTAGACCAGCGCCTCGACCAGCTTCAACGGCGCCAGCGCATTGATGCGGATCAGGTCCAGCACGCCGTCGACATGGATGTTGCCCAGCGCCTGGCCCGATTCGCCGGTGGCGCCGGCGTTGGCCAGCAGCAGGTCGATCGGGGTGTCGCCGAGCGCCGCCTTCAATTGCGCCGGCGCGTCCGCATCGGCCGCGTCGTAGTGCAACACGGTGAAGCGGCCGGTGTGGGCATGTGCCAGTCGATGCAGTTCGTCGTCGGCCTCGATGCCGCGGGCCGTGGCGAACACCGCCACACCACGTTCGGCGAAACGCCGCGCATGTTCGAGGCCGATGCCCCGGTTGGCTCCAGTGATCAGGACGGTTTTCACGACAGCGCGATGTGGCGGTATGCGCCACCTCCTGCGGCCATTGTCGGCACAAGCGGCCGGCAGGGCAACCGCGCGCGCCCGCGCCCGCGCCGGCGATGCGACGCGGGACGCGGGACCCCGTCGGTGGTGATCTCAGCCGCGCGCTGCATCCGTTCACCCGGACGCGGCAACAAACACCAGCGCCACGCCGTTGTTGCAATACCGCTTGCCGGTCGGTGGCGGGCCGTCGCCGAACACATGGCCCTGGTGCCCCTCGCAACGCGCGCAGTGGTATTCGGTACGCGGGAACAGCAGCTTGTAGTCGGTCCGGGTGCCGACCGCACCGGGCAACGACTGGAAGAAGCTGGGCCAGCCGGTGCCGCTGTCGTACTTGGCGTCGGAGGAGAACAGCGGCAGATCGCACCCTGCGCAGTGGAAGATGCCGGCACGTTTTTCGCGGTCCAGCGGGCTCGATCCCGGCGGCTCCGTGCCTTCCTGGCGCAACACGCGGTATTGCGCCGGCGTCAGGCGCTGCTTCCACTGTGCATCGCTGAGCCGCAGCGGTTCGATGGCGGCGGCTGGCGCGCCGGTGGCGGCATCCGTTGCCCGCACCAGCCCGATGCCGGTCAGGAAAGTCAAGACGTTACGTCGATCCATGGCATGCCTTTCGGTTCGCATCCTGCCGGGTTGCAGGACACATGCACGTGGGTCGCTGGCCAGGGGCCGAAACTTTCATCGCGTTGCCGACGCCGGTGACGCACCACCGGTCGTCAGTCCTCCGGGTCGATCAGGCGGTCATGCTCCGGATCGTCGGATATGTCGGGTGGCACCAGTCCATCGTGCCGGTCATCCGCGGTGAGTTCGAGATCCGCTTCGTCCTCGGGCTCGGGCGTGGGTACGTCATGGGGGTGGTACTGGGTGTGCGGCACGGTTACCTCCTTCCTGTGAACCCGTATGGTCCACCGATTCGCAGTGCGCGTCAAACGCCGCGCCGGTGTTGGCCTGGCGGGCGTCAAGCCGTCATCCGGGCCGTTGACTCGCGATGCGAAAAGGGCCGCCCACAGGGGCGGCACAGGCTCATTTTTCGCCGCAGACGTGTTTCCACATGTCCTCGTCGGCGGTGCCGGGCGCGATGCTGCGCTCGGGCGCGGCGGCCGTCTCGCTGGCCACCACGGGACCGGTGCCCATGTTGCCGGCCAGCGCCACCAGGCTCAGGTGCCGGCCGGTGCGCGTGGCGCAGTTGAACTCGTCCTGCATCTTCACCGACATGAACCGCTGCGTGTCCGAGATCGCCTGCACCTGCTGGTAGTCGGTCAGCGTCACGACCTGCATCAGCGAGCCCATGCGGCGCAAGGTCGCCGGGTCGATATAGTGGCTGACCTTGCCCTCCGCTGCCTCGGCCACCTTGATCCAGTCGGCCAAGGCGGCACCGCCGGACAAGGCCAGTGCGAGAAACAATGACAGACGCAACATGCGGGACTCCCGGTGGATGAAGCCTGGATTATCCGCCGCGGCGTGCGGGTCGGCGCCGCGCCCGCGGCTGTCATCCCGCAAGGAACAGGACCACCCAGGCGGCGCACAGCGCCAGCGCCATGCGAAACGTCAACAAGGACACCCAGCTGCGCCACACCTGGACCATCGCACTCACGCCCAGCAGCACGGTGGCCACCAGCAGCGCCGGCAGTCCGACGAACAGCGCCACCATGGTTTCGCCGCCACCGGCACCCACCTGCTGGAAGCCGAACACCACCAGCCACATCTGCATCTGCAGCCACAACGACAGCAGCAACACGGACAAGCCCGACAGCCACACGACGCGCGCCGATGTCGTCGGGGGGTAGGTCGGCATCAACAGGGCTCCCGGCACAGGCCGTTGCAGGTCGATGCAGCCGTCATGGCGCATCCCGGGACGGTGGCGGCGGGTCCACGCCGAGTTCGCCGCACAGGCGCTCGACCACCTGCCGCAACGCGGCGACCTCCGCCTCGAGCCGCTCGATCCGCGCGGCACTGCCCGGCACATCCGGCGCCGCCGCGTGTTCGGAGGCGGCCATGTCGACCGGCCCGCACAGCAGGTGCGCCCATCGCTGTTCGCGCGTGCCGGGTGCGCGCGGCAGCTTGACCACCAGCGGCCCGCCCTTGTCGTCCGAACGCTCCAGCAATTCGTCGAGGAAACCCTCGACCGAGGAGATGTCGGCAAACGGGTACCAGCGCTCGGTGTTGAGCCGCAGTTCGCCGGCGGTCTGCGGCCCGCGCAACATCAGCATGCCCAGCAGCACCGCCGCCTGTTCGAACACGCCGATGCCGCGCTGGAAGTTGTGCGCATAACGCGCCGTGCGCCCGCCGCTGCTCTCGCGCACCAGGTCGAGCGAACGCAGCTCGTCCAGCGCCGAGGCCAGCGCGGCCTCGTCCAGCGCCATGATCGGCTCGCGGCTGGTCTTCTGGTTGCAGCCGGTCAACAAGGCATTGAGCGACAGCGGATAACTGTCGGGAACCGTGCGGGCCTTCTCCATCAAGGTGCCCAGCACACGGGCCTGGACGGGCGTCAGCACGGTTTGCGCGGGTACCGCGGGAATCGTCGGGGTTTCGGCCATCGTCTCCGGATGTTGCATCGCGGCCATGAGGCGGCCGCGGCTCGAATCATTGTAGGACGCGCCGCGCGCGGCTCCCGGCAATACCCCACCCCGCGCGGCGGTGCGGCCAAGGCTGGCAGAATGCCCGCCATGGATTCCCTGTCCCAGCTCGCGCTCGGCGCGGCCGTCGGCGTGGCCGTGATGGGCCGCCGCACGGCCGTGTGGAAGGCCGCGGCCTGGGGGGCCGTGGCCGGAACACTGCCCGACCTCGACGTGGTCATCGACCATGGCGATCCGATCCGCAACATGGTGCTGCACCGCGCCGAGACACATGCGCCGTTCTGGCTGACGCTGTTCTCGTTGCCGTTCGCGGCACTCGTGGCCAGGCTCAGCGGCGAGTGGCGGTTGTGGCGGCGCTGGTGGCTGGCGATGTGGCTGGTGCTCGTCACACATCCCCTGCTCGACGCGATGACGGTCTACGGCACGCAGCTGGGGTTGCCGTTCACGGACCACCCGTACGGCGTGGCCAGCATCTTCATCATCGATCCGCTGTATACGGTGCCGCTGCTGATCGGGGGCATCTGGGCCCTGGCGAGCCGCGGCGGCGGCCGCGGGCTGGCGGCCAATGCGATCGGCCTGGCCGTGAGCACCGCCTATCTCGGCTGGACCTTCGTCGCGCAGCAACATGTCGAAGGCATCACCCGTGCCTCGCTCGCGCAACAAGGCCTGCAGGCCGAACGCATCCTGGTGTCGCCCACCGCGTTCAACTCGGTGTTGTGGCGCGTGCTGGTGGTCGAGGGCGGCCACTACCACGAGGGTTTCTATTCGCTGCTCGATGCCAGTCCCACGGTCACGCTCGATCGCTTCGACCAGGGGGCGTCGCTGGCACGCGAGTTGCCCCCGATCGACGGCGTGCAGCGCATCATGGCCTTCAGCCACGGTTTCTACAAGCTGCACCAGGATGGTTCCAGCATCCTGATCAGCGACCTGCGCATGGGCGAGGAGCCCGACTACACGTTCACCTTCGCGGTGGCGCAGCGCAACAGCCCGCCGGTCCCGCTGGCCAAGGTCGAACAGGTGGGCACCCGGCCCGACCTGTCACGCGCCCTGCCCTGGTTGTGGCATCGCGCATGGGGCGAGCCGCTGCCGCCGCCGCGCTGAGCCGGCGGACCGGCCGCACCGGGCTTCTGGAGAGAACGCACCAGAATCGTGCCCGGCGCGTGGCCCGCAACTTGCATGCGCGATACTCGTACGGCGCCTCGATGCGCCGATCGTCGTTTTCCGTACAGCCATCCAGACTCAATGCCTTTGTCCATCAGCCACGAATCCCGCACCGCCAACGCCACGCCGTCTCCCATCCGCCCGGTCGTGCACGCGCAACTGCGCGCTGCCAACCGCGCGGACACGACCGGCCGCATTGCGCGGGACCTGGCGTGGCAGTGGGTGGCCAGCAAATGGCCGCGCCTGCTGCCCTCGGCCTCCGGCATGGACTCCGAACACTACGCACGCAGCGCGCCGGGCCAGAAGCTGGTCGCGGCCAGCCAGGGTGACGGCGGCTGGGCGATGACCGTGGCCTACGACGAGCGCCATGGTTCGCGCACCTGGATCACCCATGTCGAGATCGGCCGCGCCGATGGTGCCCCCGTGTTGTCCGTGCAGACCGGGTGCACGGCGCAGGTCGACGCGCCGCTGGTGGTGGCCCCGCCGCGCCTGCTGGGCAGCTGGGTCGAGCGGCTGGAGCTGGTCGATGGCCCGGTCGGGGTGATCAGCGAACCACGCACGGTCAGCGAACCGGAGCAGCTGGAGAATTTCCTGGCGCACGTGTCGTCGACCCGGCGGACCTTGCCCATCATCGCACTGGCGAATCGGCCCGGCACGCGTTTCTTCGGCGTGGACCCGGCCGGCCTGGCGATGGCGGTGCGTGGCCTGGCGCACGTGGCCTGCCTCTCGCCCGAGGTGTCGGACGAGGTTGCCGAGCGCCTGGGCCCGCATCTGGGCGTGGTCGCCGGCGCAGCGCGCATCTACGGCGCCGGCGTGCCGATTGCCGCGTCGTCGCGCAACCACCCCCTGGTGCGCAACCACCATGCCGGCGGCAGCTCGCCGGCCAATGCCGGCGCCTTCCGTCGCCAGTTGTGCCAGCGCATCTGCGCGCTCAGCGTACGCCACCTGGTGGATTCGCCAGCGGACGCACCGCGGCGCAGCCGGCACGCGACGGAGGCCTGAACCCGGCCCGAGCGCGATCAGGGCATGTATTGCCCGCCGTTGACCTCGAGCACCTGGCCGGTCACGTAACTCGAGAGCTGGTGCGAGGCAAGGTAGATGAAGGCGCCGACGCATTCGTCCACCGAGCCCAGGCGCGCCATCGGAATGCCCTGGCGCATGGACTCGAGTTGCTGCGGCGTCGAGAACTTCTCGTGGAACGGCGTCTGGATCACGCCGGGCGACACCGCATTGACGCGGATGTTGCGGCTCACCAGTTCGCGCGCCAGGCCCTTGGTGGCCACGCTGACGAAACCCTTGGACGACGCGTACATCGACGCGCCCGGCCCGCCGCCGTTGCGCGCGGCCACGCTGGTCACGTTGATGATGCTGCCGCCGTTCTTCATGTGCCCGACCGCGTGTTTCGTGCACATCATCATCGAGCGCACGTTCAGGTTGATGATGTCGTCGAACGCCGCGTCGGTCAGCTCGGTGATCGGCACGCGCTTGACCAGCGCACCGGCGTTGTTGATCAGCACGTCGATCAGGCCCCAGCGACCGGCCGCCTCGTTGACCACGCGCTCGCACTGTGCGCTGTCGCGCAGGTCGCCTTGCAGCGCGATCGCTTCGCCGCCGGACTTCTCGATGGCGGCCACCACCTCGTCGGCCGCGCTGCGCGAGCTGTTGTAGTGCACCGCAACCCTGGCGCCGAACGCACCCAGCGCCAGCGCACATCCGGCGCCGATGCCGGTGGAAGCACCGGTGATCAGCACTGCCTTGCCCTTGAGATCGTTCATGTCGGGTTCGTCCTTTCGATGACAGGTGGAATGCCCGGTCCGCTGGCGTCGCACGCCACCCGTCGGCGACACGGCCCGTTGCACACAAAGTCTAACCGCGCCGGCGAAGACCACGGCGGTCGCTGCCATTAGCATCGGAGCCTGGCACGCGCATGCGCCATTGCAGCGTGGCCGACACCACAGGAGGACACGGCATGCGTATTGCCATCGGCGGCTTTCAACACGAGACCAACACCTTTGCGCCGGCACGGGCCCACTTCGAGGACTTCGCGCGCGGGGGCGGCTGGCCCGGCCTGTGCCGCGGCGGCGAGATCCTCGAGACCATGGTTGCGTGCAACCTGCCGATCGCCGGCTTCATCGAGCAACTCAGGGGCAGCGCGCACCAGCTGGTTCCCACGGCATGGGCCGCCGCGGAGCCGTCGGCCCACGTGACGCAGGATGCCTACGAACGCATCGCCGCGATGATCGTCGACGGCATCCGCGAGGCCCGGCCCGACGCGGTCTACCTCGACCTGCACGGCGCGATGGTGGCCGAGCACCGGGACGACGGTGAAGGCGAACTGCTGGAGCGGGTCCGCGCCGTGGTCGGACCGGACACGCCCATCTACGCCAGCCTGGACCTGCACGCCAACGTGACCCGGCGCATGCTGGCCTGCGCCGACCTGATGGTGGCCTACCGCACCTACCCGCACATCGACATGGCCGAGACCGGCGCCCGTACCGCCTTTGCGCTGGCGCAGCGGCTGGACGGCATGGCCCGCCCGCACTGCGCGGCGCGGCGCCTGCCGTTCCTGATTCCGCTGGCCTGCCAGTCGACCGACCTGGAGCCGGCGCGCGCGATCTACCGCGCCGTCGCGGGGCTGGAATCCGCGCAGGTGCGCAGTGCCTCGTTCACCCCCGGTTTCCCGGCGGCCGATTTCCCGGAATGCGGACCGGTCGTGTTCGCCTACGGCAGCAGCGACGCG
>JBFIDI010000105.1:0-13549 GCA_041581405.1 Burkholderiaceae bacterium | reverse complement strand
GGCGCCTGGTCGCCGATCCGTACCGTGCACACCTGGCTGGCCCAGTCGCGCGGCACGAACGGCACCCAGTCGCCCAGCACGAGTGCGCCGTGCGACTGCAGGTCGGCCAGCTTGGCCAGCGCGGGCGCGTCCATGCCCTCCCGCCAGCGCGAATCCACGATCTCGATCGATACACACATGGCGTCCACGAGATCCGCGGCCAACGCCGGATCCAGGTCGCGGGCACGTTGCGGATCGACATCCTGCGCCACGCGCAGTGCGATTTCGGCTTCGATGCCCCGGGACGCGAAAAACCAGTCCCGGGGTCGGGCGGGACTCGCCCATACACCGGCCGGTGGCAGCGCGGCGTGGGTGGGAACCGCGGATCGGGATGGGCCGCCCGACTTCCAGTAGCGCGGCACGTGTGCGCCAAACCATCCGAATGCCTGCGCGACCGCATCCTGCGCCGCATAGGCGGCGTCGGCATCGATGGGGACCGCACCCGCCGCGTCGTCCGGCGCGCGGCGTCGACGTGCCGCGATCAGGCGTTGCGCCGTTTCATCCAGCATGTGCGTGCGCCTTCGGGGTCACAACGGGGGCCAACGATCAGCCCAGGGTGCCACCGCCTCGAAGGCTGCGCCGAGGTCGAACAAGCCGTCATCGCCGCCGTAAGGTCCGATCATCTGCAGGCCGATCGGCAATCCCTCGCGCGACGGCGCGGTGGGAACGGCCAGCGACGGCAACCCTGCCGCATTGACCCAGCCGGTGTAGATGGCATGGCCACGCGGGCCCACGTCCTGGCCATCGATACGCGGCGGATATGCGTCGTGTGCCGGCCATGGCAAAGCGGCCACCGAGGGCATGACGATCACGTCGACACGCTCGAACACGGCCGCGCAGTCGCGCCGAAGCTGCTTGACCCGCTCCACGATCTGCCACAAGCGCCCGCCCGGCAGGCGTCGCCCCGCCTCGGCCATGTCGCGGTACTTGGGTGATGCCTGTCGTTCCCAGTCCGGGTGCTGCTCGAACATGCTGGCCAGGCCGATCTGTCCGATCTGCGGCCATGCCTCGGCAAAAAACTCCAGGTCCAGCGGCAACACCCCGGACTCGACAGGATGGCCCAGTGTCGCCAGCTGCGCGACCGCACGGCCCACACTCTGGGCAATCTGCGGATCCAGCGGCGCCACGCCCATGCGTTCCACGTAAAGAATGCGCAGCGGTCCGGCAGCGCGCGATCCCGCGGCGGCCTGAGCCGCGGCCAGCGAAGACCGGTCAACCGCGGCCGGGCCGCGCAACACGTCGAACATCAGCCGTGCATCGGCAACGGTACGCGCCAGCGGACCGATCACCTCGAAATCCAGCAACAGGCTGGGCAACACCTGCGCGCGCGGCCAGGCACTGAGCGAGGGCTTGAGACCGACGATCCCGGCATGGCAGGCGGGCCGGCGGATCGATCCGCCACCATCCTGGCCGATGGCCAGCGGCGCGATGCCGGCCGCCACCGCGGCCACGGCTCCACCGCTGGAGCCACCCGGGGTCAGTTCCGGCGCCCACGGGTTGCCGGTGACGCCGAAGACCGGATTGGCGGTATACCCTTCGAGTGCGAATTCGGGCACGTTGGTCTTGCCGACGATCAACGCACCCGCCGCGCGGGCCCGCGCGACGGCGAACTCGTCATGGCCCGTGCAATAGTCCTTCAACGCCGGCGTACCCCAGGTCGTGGGCAGGTCCGCCGTCAGCAGGCTGTCCTTCACCGTGATCGGAACACCGTCCAGCGGCGACAGCGGCTGACCCTTGGCGTGGCGTGCCGTCGCGGCCTGCGCTTCGGCCAGGAAGGCGTCGTCGCGCCGCGCGATCACGGCATTGAGCCGCGGGTTGACCGCCTCGAGCCGCGCCAGCACCGCCTGCGCGACGTCACTCGGCGCCAGGCTGCGGTCGCGGTACAGGCGCTGGAGTTCACCTGCCGGCAGCTGCCACAACGGCGTGTTCACCGCAGCGCTCATGACATCTTCCCGGGCAGCCAGGTCGCCAGGCCGGGCCAGACGATCATCAGCAAGGTGAACGCGAGCATGATCAGCACGTAGGGAACGGCTCCCCACATGGCATCGCGCACGCCGCCGCCGTCCGGCCGGATGCCGTGCACGACGAACAGGTTCATGCCCACCGGCGGCGTGATCATGCCCAGTTCGCACATCAGCACGATGAAGATGCCGAACCAGACCGGATCGATGCCCATGTGCGTCACGATCGGGAAGGTGATCGGAATCGTGGCGACCATCATCGACAACACGTCCATGAACATCCCCAGCAGAAAATAGAACACCATCAGCACCAGCAGCATCTGGGTCGCGCTCAAGCCGAAGCCGGTCACCCACTCGGTCATGGCTTCGGCCACGCCGGTCAGGCTGATGGCCAGGTTCAGGATGAAGGCGGCGGTGATGATCAGCAGGATCATGCCGCTGGTCTTGGCGGTGTGCACGAAGCAGGTCTGCAGCAACCTCCAGCGCAACCTGCCGCTGCGCCACGCGAAGAACAACGAGGTGACCACGCCCAGCGCGGCCGATTCGGTGGTGGTCGCAAGGCCGGTGTACAGACTGCCCATCACGATGAAGAACACCACGGCCGGGGGAAGCAGGTCCTTGAGCAGGCGCATCCGTACGCCGAGCGGAACTTTGTCCTCGCGAATCGCCGTGCCGCTGATCAGCGAATAACCGGCGATGAACAGCATGAAGCAGCCGGTCAGCAGCAGCCCGGGAATGATGCCGGCGATGAACAGCCTGCCGATCGAGGTGTCGGTCAAGGAGCCGTAGATGATCATGTTCACCGACGGCGGGATCAGGATGCCCAGCGTGCCACCGGCAGCGATCGAGCCCAGCGACAGATGCATCGGATATCCGCGCTTGTGCAGCGACGGCAGGGCCACGGTTCCGATGGTGGCCGCCGTGGCGACCGACGAGCCCGAGGTGGCGGAAAACAGGGCGCTGCAACCCACGCCGGTGTGCAGCAGGCCACCGGGCAGCCGCCCCAGCCAGGCCGCCAGCGCGCCGAACATGCGGTCCGCAATGCCGGAGCGCAGCAGCAGCTCGCCCATCAGCACGAACAGCGGAATCGCCGTGAGCAGGTTGTCGTTGTGCACACCCCATACCACAGGGGCGATCGAGTTGATGAACGGCATGCCATAGGCCAGCAGGCCCCCCAGGATGCCGATGGCGGCCATGGACACCGCGATCGGCAGGCCCAGCAGCATCATGCCCAGCATGGCGCCGAAGGCGATCAGGATGTAGGTGACGTTCATGTGCGGCTTTCGGTTGCGGTCGCCGCGGCGCTGCGGCCCTTGAGGTCGGCCAGCTCCTCGTCGACTTCCTCGCGGGTCGAGCGCGGACCGAATTCACGGTCGAGTTGCCGGACATCGCCGCGCACGAGCAACATGCTGGCACGCAGGGCTGCCAGCACCGCCACGACGGCGAAGACGATCAGTCCGACCAGCCAGGCCGATTGCGGGTAATGCAGTGGCGTGGCCCACGGGGTCTGGGACACGCTCTGGTAGGCCATGGTGTCCTGGATCACGAACCAGGCCAGCCAGGCGATCAGCACGGCGAACGCAGCCAGCGCGATCACCGACAACCAGTCCAGCGCGGCCTTCAGGACCGCCGGAAGATGCTCATGGAAGACATCGACACGAATATGGGTTCGACCCAGCAGGGCGAGACTGAACGCGATCGTGCCGCCCACGGCCAGGGCATATCCGCCCAGCTCGTCGGCGCCTTGCAAGGAGAAGTTGAACACCTTGCGAACGATGGTCTCCACGGTCACGACCAGGGACAACCCCAGGAAGATCAGGCCGAACAAGGTGCCCAGCCAGCGCTCGAAGAAGTCTTTCATGATGCAACCCCTGAATACATGCGACCAGGAGCGAAGCGCCACGGCGTCTCGCCCCCGGCAACGGTTTATTCGATTCCGATGGCCTTGCCGACGGTCTTCCTCCAGGCCGCCGAGCAGCCAGGGTTGGACTTGTCGCAGATCTCGGCCCAGGTCGGCAGGGAAATCGTGGCGACGGCCTTGCGCACGGTGTCGATGTCGGCCGGCGTCACCGGGACGTTGACCAGGCTGAACTTCTTGCCCGTGGTGCAGGGATCCTTGCCGGCATTGCAGTTGATGGCATCTTGCGTCAGCTCCTGCGAGTAGGTCCAGATGTCATCGGTCAAGGTGTTGAAGGCGGCCTGCATCTTCACCTTCTGGTCCGGCTTGAGCTGGTTCCACGCCTTCATCGTCATCGCATATCCATTGAGGGCCATCTGGAAGCCCAGCGCGTACTGGTGCGTGGTGACCTCGGGCCAGTTCGACGAGTTGGCCGAGCTCGGCCCGGTGATCGCGCAATCCACCACGCCCAGCGACAACGACTGGTGAACCTCGGTGAACGACAACGGCACCGGAGTTCCGCCGACGGTTTCAATGAACTTGGCCAGGTTCTGGTCATAGACGCGCACCTTCATGCCCTTGAGATCGGCCAGCTGCGTCAGCGGCTTCTTGCAGAACAGGATCTGGGGACCAAACGGCCAGACACCCAGCAGCTTGACCTGGAACTGCTTCTGCAGGCGCTGGTCCAGCGTCTCGCGATAGGACTCGTAGACCTTGCGCGCCGTCGCGTAGTCGGGCGCCGCGCCGACAAGGTCCATGCCCAGCAAGGTCGGTTCGTCACGCGAGTTCTGCGACACCCGCAGGGAAACGATGTCGAACAGGCCGGCCTTCATGACGCGCAGCTGCTCGGTGTCCTTGATGCCCAGCGAATCGATCGACTTGTAGTCGGCATCGAACGGCAGGCCGGTGCGTTTGGCAAATTCGTCGAAGAACGGTTTCTCCTTGTTCTTCTGGATCAGGCCGGTGGCGGCCGGTTGTCCCACCACCTTGTACGTGATGCGATCCTGCGCGTGTGCGGTGCCGACAAGGCCGGTGGCCAGCGCCAGGACGGAGAGGGCTTTGGTTAGACGGGACATGGCGGAAACTCCTTTTCGAGGTTGGGAAGGGAACGGGAAATCATGGGCGGACCGGTCGTCGGACGCCCTCAGGACTTGTGCGTCGGCGCGCCGGTCGAATCGACCGGTGCGCCTGCGGCCAGCAAGCGCTGCAAGGAAAGGGACAGGCCCTGGTTCGGCTTGATCGGCGGCGGCGCATGACTGCCGCGGCGCGCATGGCCGCTTTGCAGCGCAAACAGGGATTCGGCGTGCCGCACTGCGCTGGAAACCCCATCGACGCAGGGCACCGGCAGCCGGCCGCGCAGACTTCGGGCCAGCCCCGCGAGCGGAGCGCCGGCCAGCACGATGACGTCGGCGCCATCCTCGTCGACACATTGCTCGGCCAGTTGCACCAGCCGTTCGCCCTGGTCGCCTTGCACATTGCCGATATCGGCCAGGGGCTCATCCAGGCCGCGGATGCTGGCCAGTCGACCCGACAGACCGTAGTGCGCCACCGCTTCGCCGTACCAGGCACGGATACGCTGGGAGATGGCGACGATGGAAAAGCGCTGGCCGAGCAGGCAGGCGCTGGCCAGTGCCGCATCGGTCAGGCCGACCACCGGGCACGACAACACCTCGCGCAAGCCCTGCAGGCCCGGGTCGCCGAACGCGGCCACGATCAGCGCGTCGTAGCTGCGATGGTGCTCGGCCGCCAGTTCCGCGGCAGCATACGCCCCGATCATGGCCTCGAACCGGGTCTCGATATAGGCCACACCGAAGGCCGCCGTCAACACGCGAATGTCCGTGCCGGCCGCGGCGCTGCGCTCGGCCTCGGCGTGAATCAATGCAGACACGCTGCTCGACGTGTTGGGGTTGATCAGCAGCAGCTTCATGCGAGCTCCCCGCCCGGCGGCATGTACGCCTGCCTGCGCCGCGGCAGCAGCGTGGGTTCGCCGCAACGCAGGAAGCGGCCGCGGCCCGCGCGCGCATGGAATGCGCCGTCCCAGACAACCTCGCCCGCCGCAATCGTCACACCGGGCCAGGCCCGCAGTACGCGCCCCTCGTACGGGGTGTAGTCCACCGCATGGTGCAGGTCCTCGTTGCGCACGCACAGGTCGCGCTCGTCCCAGATCACCAGGTCGGCATCGCTGCCCACGGCGATGGAGCCCTTGCGCGGATGCAGGCCATAGGCCTTGGCCGGGTTCGTCGCCGTCAACTCGACGAAACGGTTGAGCGTCATGCGCCCTGCCAGCACCCCTTCGGAATACAGCAGCGGCATGCGCGTCTCCAGGCCCGGGATGCCGTTCGGGATGTGGCGGAACGACACCTCCTGTCCACCCGGCTTCTTGCCTTCGGGCGCGTCGTACCGGAACGGCGCATGGTCGGACGAAAAGACCGTGAACAGGCCGTCGTTGAGGCCGTGCCAGATCACCTCCTGGTTCGACTTGTCCCGCGGCGGCGGGCTGCAGACACATCGTGCACCCTGGTAGCTGTCGTCCAGGCCCAGATCCTCGGCTGTCAGGAACAGGTATTGCGGACAGGTCTCCGCGAACACGTTCAGGCCATGGGCGCGGGCCCAGCGGATCTGCTCGACGGCCTCCCGGCCCGATACGTGCACGATCAGGATCGGCACGTCGACGAGTTCGGACAAGGCGATCGCGCGATGCGTGGCCTCGCGCTCGACCAGCATCGGACGCGACAATGCGTGGAACCGCGGCGCCGTGCGCCCTGCCGCCTCCAGCTTGCGGCTCAGCCACTCGATGCAGTCGGCGTTCTCCGCATGCACCATGGCCATGGCGCCATGCTCGCGGGCCACCGACAACACATCGAGGATCTGGCCATCGTCGAGCTTGAGGTCATCGTAGGTCATGTAGATCTTGAACGAGGTGTACCCCTCGCGGATCAGCGCGGGCAGTTCCTCGGTCAGCACCTGCGGTGTCGGGTCGCTGACGATCAGGTGGAACGCATAGTCGACATGCGCCCGGCCGTCGGCACGCTGGTGGTAGTCATCGACCGCCGCCCGCAACGACTGCCCCTTGCGCTGCGCCGCGAATGGAATGACCGTGGTCGTGCCACCGCATGCGGCCGAGCGGGTTCCGGTGTCGAAACCGTCCGCCATGCGGATTGGCGGCTCCATCGGCTGATCCAGATGACAATGGGCATCGACACCTCCGGGCGTCACGACGCGGCCGGAGGCGTCGATCTCGCGCCTGCCTGGCGCCAGGCCCGCACCCAGTTGCACGATGCGACCGTCGCGGATGCCGATGTCGGCCACGAACACATCGCTGGCGGTGGCGACGGTACCGCCACGCACGACCAGGTCCAGATCCTGCGTGTTCATGCGCGCACCCTGCAAGCCTGAGCGACCGGGCCCAGGCCCGCCGCTGGTTGCCGCCATATTGTCAACAATGTTGTCTGATACCTCATCGAAAGATGCCTGCCTTGCTGCTATTGCCACTGAACAGTCGTCACCACCGGCTCTCTGAGAGCCTGATCGTCGAATGCATTGTTCAAATGGCTGCGGATGAACGAATTGTTGACATTAATGCTAACACTAGTGCCGACATATTTAGTAATTTTTAGCATAATGCACCAACATAGATTGCCAACAACACTTTCTGCACACTTGTGTGCACCATTCCGGAGAACACCACCATGACCCGCTGCATCCGACTCGGTGTATTGACACCGTCTTCCAACACCGCACTGGAGCCTCTGACCAGCGCACTGGCCGGCGCAGTCCCCGGTTGCAGCGCGCATTTCTCGCGCTTCAAGGTCACCGAGATTTCCTTGTCGACGCAAGGACTGGGCCAGTTCGACGACAGCAAGATCCTGGCCGCCGCCGATCTGCTCGCCGACGCCAAGGTGGACGTCATCGGCTGGAGCGGGACCGCCGCCGGATGGATGGGGTTCGACAGTGACCGGCGCCTGGTCGAACGCATCCGCGAACGCACCGGAATCCGGGCCACCACAGCGGTACTGGCGCTCAACGAACTGATGGCGCTGCGCGATATCAAGCGGCTGGCCCTGGTGACGCCCTACACCGCCGACGTACAGCAACGCATCGTCGACAACTACCGGCAAGCTGGCATCGACGTGGTGGCCGAACGGCATCTCGACATCAGCGTGAACCACGATTTCGCCCTGGTCGAACCGCAACGGCTGGAGGAACTGATGGTCGACGTCGCCGGTGCCCGGCCCGAGGCCATCACCACCTTCTGCACCAATCTGCGGGCCGCGCCGCTGGCGCAGCAGATCGAGTCGAAGCTGGACATTCCGCTGCTCGACACCGTCAGCACCACGGTCTGGGGCATGTTGCGCGCCGTCGGCGTGGACCCCCGGGCGGTACGCGGATGGGGCCGCCTGTTCGACTGGGCCTGAGCCGATGAAAGCCGACGCGCTCGATAGAATCCTGGCCATGCGTTCACCCTCGTCCAAAGCCGCGCCACCATCGAGGAGGCGCGCCGCCGCCGACGATGCCCCGCAAGGGGCCACTGGCAAGACCTCCTCCACCATGAACCGAAGCAACCGCAAGGCCGTGCCGCTGGCCCGACTGGAACGCGAGAACACCAACGACACGATCTACGAGCGCATCTACGTGGCGATCCTCGAGCACCGGCTTCCCCCCGGAACCAAGCTGGTGGAGGAACGCCTGGCCGACATCTTCGCGGTCAGCCGCGCACGCGTGCGCGAGGTGCTCAACCGGATGGCGCACGAACAGATCGTCGACCTGTACCCGCAGCGCGGCGCGTTCATCGCCAAGCCGTCGATCGAACAGGCCCACGACGTGTTCGAAGCACGCCGGCTGATCGAGCCCGCGATCCTGCGTCGCCTGATCGACAACCTGACCCCTGAGCGCGTCGCCCGGTTGCGCCAGCATCAGGAGCTCGAGGTCGACGCGCGCCGGCGCGGCGACAAACGCGCCATCGTGCGCCTGTCCGGCGACTTCCACATGTTGCTGGCGGATCTGGCGGGCAACACCGCGCTGGCGCGCAGCATGCGCGAACTGTCGTCACTGACCTGCCTGATCATCTTCCTGTACGACGCGCCCACGGCGACCAGTTGCCGCGCGGATGAACATTCCGAGATCATCGAAGCCATCGCCCATCGCGACATCGCGCGTGCCGAGAAACTGATGCTCGACCACCTGGCGCATATCGAAGGCAGCCTGAAGCTGGACACGTCGTCGGAGGACGTGGACCTGGAGTCGATCTTCAAGTCCTGATGCCGGCAATCCGAAGCCGGACATACGCCTGTTGTCGATCAACCCGAACACCTCGGCCCACATCACCGACCGGCTGGCCGCTCGGCGCGTGGTGCGCTGCACGTCGACGACTCGCTGACCGCGGTCACGGCGACTGGCAGCCCGCGGGTTGCTAACCGGTTGCCGATGCAAACGGGTCGGCCGGGCGACCAGCGACTCCCGATCGCGCACCCCCGATGGACGGCGCGTCACCGCTGGCACAGACCTTGAGCGACCTGGCCCAGGTATCTGGCCGATCCGATGCCACCCACGGCAAGCCCTGCAGGTTGGGACGCAAGCGAATTCAGTTCGAGGACCTCGATCTCGACACCAACTACACCGCCGGCGGTGTCGACCAGCTGACCTGGTCCGTGTTCTCTCGACGCATCGCACCGCCCGCCGAAAAGGCGCCTGGCCGGAAGTGCTGTGCGCAGCGGAAGCAGGACTGGAACCCGTTGCCTGCGAATTCTTGCTGCCGGTCAACGGCCAGCACCCATGCCACGATAATCCCGACATACTCGACGGCCGACCTTTCCGCGCAATGCGAAAGCCCACTTGAACCATTGATGCGACACGACACTTCACCACCGCCCCCGCCCGACCCCGACCTCTCCGCCCACACCCCCATGATGCAGCAGTACCTGCGCATCAAGGCCGAGCACCCCGACACCCTGGTGCTCTACCGCATGGGCGACTTCTACGAGTTGTTCTTCGGTGATGCCGAGAAGGCCGCGCGGCTGCTCGACATCACGCTCACGCGGCGCGGCCAGTCGGCCGGCGAGCCGGTGGTGATGGCCGGCGTGCCGTTCCATTCGGTCGAGTCCTACCTGTCCAAACTCATCAAGCTCGGTGAGTCGGTGGCGATCTGCGAGCAGGTCGGCGACGTGGCTACGGCCAAGGGGCCGGTCGAGCGCAAGGTGGTGCGGGTCATCACGCCCGGCACGCTGACCGATGCCGAGTTGCTGTCCGACAAGTCCGAGTCGGTACTGATGGCGGTGCACCAGGGGCCACGCAACCAGTGCGGCCTGGCCTGGCTCAGCGTGACGCAGGCGCAGCTGCAGTTCGCGCAATGCGCACCCGACGAAGTGGCGGATTGGATCTCGCGCGTCAACCCCAGCGAGCTGATCCACAGCGCCAGCCTGACACCGGCGTTCGAGAAGATGCTCCGGGCCAGTTGCGCCAACCATGGCGTGGCGATGACGATGCGCGCCCAGTGGCAGTTCGATCCGGCGCTGGGGCAACGCAAGTTGCTGGAGTTGTTCAAGGTGGCCAGCCTGGCGGCCTGGGACGCGCAGGACCTGCCACTGGCCCATGCGGCGGCCGCGGCGCTGCTGGCTTATGCCGAACACACGCAGGGCCAGCCGCTGACGCACGTGCAAGGCATCCGCGTGCAGCACAACCAGGACCTGGTGCAGCTGCCGCTGACGACCCGGCGCAACCTGGAGCTGACGCAGACGCTGCGTGGCGAATCGGCGCCCACGCTGTTCTCGCTGCTCGACACCTGCCTGACCGGCATGGGCAGCCGGCTGCTCAAGCACTGGTTGCTCGAGCCGCGACGCGACCGCACCGTGGCGCGCGAGCGGCTGCACGCGATCACGCTGCTGCGCGCCGGCCCCTGGCAGGAGTTGCGCGCGCAGATCAAGGGCAGCACCGACATCGAGCGCATCACGGCGCGGATCGCGCTGCGCCAGGTACGGCCACGCGAACTGGTCGCGCTGCAGTTCACGCTGACCAAGACGGCGCAACTCGCACCCTTGCTGCAGGGCACGGACGGCCTGCTCGCGCGCATCGCCACCGAGCTGCAGGCGCCCCCGGGATGCGCCGACATGCTGCGCGCCGCCCTCCAGGAAACGCCGGCGGCCCTGGTGCGCGACGGCGGCGTGATCGCCGCCGGTTTCGATGCCGAACTCGACGAGTTGCGCGCGATCCAGGACAACTGCGACGGCTTCCTGCTCGACCTGGAGCAACGCGAACGCGCGCGCACCGGCATCGCCAACCTGCGTGTGCAGTTCAACAAGGTGCACGGCTTCTACATCGAGGTCACGCAAGGCCAGGCCGACAAGGTGCCCGGCGACTACCGGCGCCGCCAGACGCTGAAGAACGCCGAACGCTTCATCACGCCCGAACTCAAGGCCTTCGAGGACAAGGCACTGAGCGCGCAGGAACGCGCGCTGGCGCGCGAGAAATACCTGTACGAACAGCTGCTCGACGCCTTGCAGACCCACGTGGCCCCGCTGTGCACCGTGGCGCAGGCCCTGGCCTCGCTCGATGCGCTGGCCGCGCTGTGCGAACGCTCGCTGACGCTGGACTGGTGCGCGCCGCAATACGCCAACGACCCGTGCATCGAGATCACCGCGGGCCGGCATCCGGTGGTGCAGGCCCGGCTGGACGAGACCAGCAGCGGCAATTTCATCGCCAACAACACCAGCCTGAACGCGCGCACGCGCATGTTGATCATCACCGGCCCGAACATGGGCGGCAAGTCGACCTACATGCGCCAGATCGCCGTCATCGTGCTGCTGGCCTGCATGGGCAGCTACGTGCCCGCGGCCAGTTGCCGCATCGGGCCGATCGACGCCATCCACACCCGCATCGGCGCCGCCGACGACCTGGCCAATGCGCAGTCGACCTTCATGCTGGAGATGACCGAGGCGGCGCAGATCCTGCACAGCGCCACGCCCCACTCACTGGTGCTGATGGACGAGATCGGACGCGGCACGTCCACGTTCGACGGACTGGCGCTGGCATCGGCCATCGCCAGCCACCTGCACGGCCGGTCGCAGGCGTTCACGCTGTTTGCGACCCACTACTTCGAGCTCACCGCGTTCCCGGCCGACCACAAGGGAGCGGCCAACGTACACGTCAGCGCCGCCGAATCGGGGCGCGACATCGTGTTCCTGCACGAGGTGCAGGCCGGGCCGGCCAGCCGCAGCTACGGCATCCAGGTCGCGCGGCTGGCCGGCATGCCGGCGGCGGTACTGAACCAGGCGCAACACGCACTCGGCGCGCTGGAGGACAACGCCAGCGCGAGCCGGGTCCAGGTCGACCTGTTTGCGGCACCACCGGCAGAAAACGCGCCGCAAGCCAGCGCCGTCGAGACCGAGCTCGCGCGCATCGACCCGGACGCGTTGAGCCCGCGCGAGGCGCTGGAAGTCCTGTATGCGTTGAAGAAAAAAGCCGGCGGCACCTGAGGCTCGCCCGCCCACCGAAGCACCGGCGGCCTTACTGGATGATCAGCTCCGGCAACCAGGTCGCCAGCCACGGGAACAGGCAGATCAGCAGCAACCGGACGCAATCGGCCACGGCAAACGGCACGATGCCGCGCACCACGGTGGCCATCGGAAGGTTGCCGACGCCCTGGATCACGAACAGGTTGATACCCACCGGTGGCACGATCATGCCGATCTCGCACACTGTCACCAGCATCACGCCGAACCAGATCGGGTCGAAACCCAGGCCGGTGACGAGCTGGAACACCGGCGCCACGGTCAGCAGGATCATCGAGATCTCGTCCATCAGCGCGCCGAGCACGATGTAGAACACCATCAGCAGGAACATGACGACCCAGCGATTCAGGCCCAGGTGATTGATCCAGTCGAGCAAGGCGTCGGTCAGGCCAGTGGTCTCGATGAAGAAGTTGAAGATGCCCGCGCCGATCAGGATCATGAAGATCATGCCGGTCGTGGTCGCGGTCTCGGACAACGACGACTTGAAGTTGGCCAGCGTCAACGTGCCGGACAACCACGACACCAGCAAGGCGCCGAAGGCACCGACCGCCGCCGCCTCGGTCGGAGAAAACAGGCCGGTGTACATGCCGCCGAGCACGACGACAAACAGCACCAGCACCTTCCAGATGCCCGCCAGCGCGCTGAGCCGCTCGGACCAGCTGTGCTGCGGTCCGGCCGGCCCGGCCTTGGGGTCGCGGATGACGGAGAAACGCACCGCCGCCAGGTACAGCAACATGCCGACGATGCCCGGCAGAATGCCGGAGAGAAACAACTTGCCGATCGACTGTTCGGTCATCAGGCCGTAGATCAGGAACAGGATGGACGGCGGAATCATCACGCCCAGCGTGCCGCCGGCGGCCACCGACGCCGATGCCAGTGCATCCGAATAACCCAGCCGTTTCATCTCGGGCAAGGCGACCCGTCCCATGGTCGCCGCGGTGGCGATGCCTGAACCGCAGATGGCGCCAAAAATCGTGCAGGCGCCGATCGTGGCCATTGCCATGCCACCACGCACCTGGCCGATCAGCGCGGCGACGAAGCTGTACAGCGAACGCGACAGGCCGGCGTGTGCGGCGAACACGCCCATGGCCACGAACAGCGGCACGATGGACAAGGAATACGGGAACGCTGCCTCGAAGGCGGAACGC